>NZ_LNCE01000031.1:0-148700 GCF_001445815.1 Janthinobacterium sp. Ant5-2-1
GCCACCCCCCCAAAAAAACCCCGCCACTGGCCGGCCAGCGGCGGGCACCCGCTTAGGGCGTCAACACCAGGTTCGATGAAATGTCGGTGAGGACGGCCAGCAAGTTGGTCTTGATCAGCAAGAAACCGGCCGTGATGGCGGTAGCCATCAACGCCGCAATCAGGCCGTATTCGATTGCCGTAATGCCATCCTCATCCTTGACAAACTGCTGTACTGCCGACAGGAAGGTATGCATGACAAGCTCCCAAAAGTGAATCACAAGTCCCTGGCGCAATCGGGTGTGAAACATTGCCCTTTCCTGCTAATATGTTTCCTGCCGTAAATTTCTGCGCCATTACATTGACTATAAAGCGTCCACGTTTTGGCAAATTGACGCGCCACAAGTTTCCACATGGAAATTATCAAACTCTGGTGAAATGGCGGCTGGCGCAAACAAATGTTGCGATCCGGATTGAAAGCCTGCGTCAGGGCAAGTTTTTTGCAATGCGGTGCATGAATCTCATGTATTTACATGAAATATTGCATACGTTAATTGCCTATTAGGCAAAAAGACATTATCCTGCTTAGCTCTTCTTTGGAAAGGCCTCTCGCCCGGCGGTACAGAGCGTCATGCCACCAAATAAATCTTGGCTTCTTGTAGACGGACGCGAACATGCTCTTGCTTGATGCAATGCTGGTATGACGACACTTGTGTGACTACTTTCCAGAGATCGACAATGGATTCCCTACTGAAACACATGGTGGACATGACCGGGCACCGCGACCACACGATGCTCGACATCTCCGTGATCTCGGCCGTCCAGGAACTCGCTGCCGCGTCGCAGACCCGTGTGCTGGCCCTGACCACCGTGCGTGGCCAGGTGTTCGTGCGGTCGCGGGCCATCATCGTGGCGGGCAGCGTGGCCCGCATGGAAGAGCATAACGACCCTACCTTGCCCGGCGAACCGCTGTCCGACTATCCGGCCCTGGCCGCCTGCATCAAGCGCCATGAAGCGAGCGCCGACACCCTGTGCGCCGACGGCCGCCACCTGCTGTGGCTGCCCATCTGGATCGGTGACCAGGTCACCACCTGCCTGGAAATCACCAATCCCACGCCGTACACGGGCGCCACCATCCAGGTGATCGGCGGCATCGTCAGCGTGTACCGCAATTTCCAGAACCTGCTCGACTACAGCGAACGCGATTCGCTCACCGGCTTGTTGAACCGCAAGACCTTCGACGACCAACTGGCGAAAATCCTGCACAGCCGCGGCGAACCGGAAGCGGAAAAGCCCCGTCCCGTCGATGAAGAGCGGCGCCACCATACGGACACGGAACGGCAATGGCTGGCCGTGATCGATGTCGATCATTTCAAACTGGTCAACGATAAATTTGGCCACCTGTATGGCGATGAAGTGCTGATCCTGATCGCCAACCAGCTGCAATCGTCGTTCCGCTCGCAAGACCGCATCTTCCGCTTCGGCGGCGAGGAATTCGTCGTGCTGCTGCGCTCGATTACCCTGGACAATGCGCAGAAAATCATCGACCGCTTCCGCACCAATGTCGAGGCGCACGACTTCCCGCAAGTGGGCAGAGTGACCGTCAGCGTGGGCTTCGTCAGCATCAACGCCTACGAGGCGCCCGTCATCATCCTCGGCCGCGCCGACCAGGCCCTGTATTACGCCAAGAGCCATGGCCGCAACCTGGCGTGCCACTATGACGAACTGGTGGCAAAAGGCTTGCTGACAACCATTACCTCGAACGATACGGCAGAGTTTTTCTAAGCGTCTGCAAGGGAAAGAAAACGCATGGGATCGACTTGCCACTTGGCGGCCGACTCATGGCCGACGATCTTGTCGGCGCCGCCAAAGCCGAAGCCACGCGACAAATCGACCGTTTCCGGCTTGATGTAGGTCTTGCTCTTCGTACTGAAAAACACATTCACTTTCGGCGCCAGCAGATTGCTTTCGTGCGCCTCGATGACGACGGCCAGGCGGCCCGATTCCAGCATCACCATGGTGCCTACCGGATAGATACCCACGCAGCGCATGAAATCCTGCGCAAACACGGGATTGAAGTGGAATTTGCTCCACTCATAAATCTTGCGCAGGGCTTCGGCGGCGGGAATACCCTTGTGATAGCTGCGGTCCGACGTCAGCGCGTCATACACGTCGACGATGGCGGCCATCTGCGCCAGCTCGCTGATGGCGTCGCCAGCCAGCTGGTCCGGATAGCCGCTGCCGTCGCGCCGTTCATGGTGGTGCAAGGTGATATCGAGGGGAATCGCGCCCACTTCGGGCGACTGGCGCAGGATCTCGTAGCCGTCGCGTGGATGGCGCTTGATCTGGGCAAATTCTTCCGAGCTCAGGGGGCCTGGCTTGTTCAGTACGCTGTCGGGCACCAGCGCCTTGCCCGTGTCGTGCAGCAAGCCGCCGAGGCCGGCCTGGTGCGTGGTGGCCGCATCGATGCCGCGCGAGCGGCAAAACGCCACCAGCAGCGCGCATACGCTGACGGAATGCAGGAAGGTGTAGTCATCCTTGTTCTTGATGCGCAACAAGCCGACGAGGGCGCCGGGATTGCGCAGGATCGACTCCGTAATGTCTTGCACCGTGTGCTGCACGCGGTCGAGCTCGACAGCCTTGCCCAGGCGTACGTCGGCCATCACCGTGCGCACCAGGCTCGTCGCCTGACGCCGCACCTGCGTGGCGCGCGCCAGTTCCATGCCCAGCGACACGCGCGTGACCACTTGCGGCGCCGCGGCGATCTGCACCAGCTCGCGTTCCGTGTCAGCCTGGGCCTGCACCACGGTGGGCGCGTCCTGCACGTCGAGGCCCTTGCCGCTGTCGATCACCACGTCGTGGATGCCCGCCTGCATGATCTTGCGGATTTCATCGTCGCTGCGCAACAGGAAACGGTTGCGCACGAATGGATGCGTCATCCAGTCGCAGCTGAGGTCATGAATGTACATGCCTACTTTTAATTGAGACGAATCAACTTTCTTGAGCATGCTGTCATCCCACAAATACGCGGCTGGAGCACCGAAGGCGCTAGAATGAGTATAACAAAATTGTTATTCTGCTGGCCGCGTTCGGCGCTGCGGCGCAACACCCTGTTTTTTCCGCTCAACGCACCGCTCTTGGGACCCATGGAACTGCGCCAATTACGCTACTTTGTTGCCATCGTCGACCACGGCTCGCTGTCGCGCGCGGCCCTGATCCTGCACGTGGCGCAGCCGGCCCTGACGCAGCAGCTGCGCCAGCTGGAAGAGGAGCTGGGCGTGCAGCTGCTGCACCGCTCGGCGCAAGGCGTGCTTAGCACGGACGCGGGCAAGGTGTTTTACGAACATGCGCAGGCAATCCTGAAACAGGTGGCCGACGCCCGCTCGGCCGTCACGCAAAGCGCCACGCGGCCGTCCGGCAACGTCACCCTGGGCTTGCCGCATAGTATCTCCGGCGCCCTGGCCCTGCCCCTGCTGCTGGCCGCGCGCGAACGCTATCCCGAAATCACCTTGCAACTGACGGAAGAAATCACGGGCAACCTCAATGAACAGCTCAAATCGGGCCGCATCAACCTGGCCGTGCTGTTTGACGATGGCCAGCTGACCCCGTTTGCCTGCAGCCCTCTGGTGGAAGAAGAGATGCGGTTTATCTGCCGCAGCGATTCGCCGTTCGCGCCCCCGGGCTCGGCGCTGTCGTTCCCGCAAGCATTGAGCGCCACCCTGATCCTGCCGGGCCTGCAGCATGGCGTGCGCCCCCGCATCGACAGCCGCGCCCGCGAACTGGGCCTGGAGACGGCGAACGTGATCGAGATCAATTCAATCGCCATCCTGAAATCGGCCATCCTGGCCGGCATGGGCGCCACCATCCTGCCGGCCGCGCCCCTGCTGGCCGAACTGGACAGCGGCGCCATGCGCAGCTACGCCATCCACAGCCCCGTCCTGTCGCGCACGGTGGCCCTGTGCGCCTCGAAAAACATTCCCCTGACGAACGCAGGCAACGCCGTGAAAAACCTCGTGCTGCAAGTGGCCGCCGAGCTGTGCGGCAGCGGGCGCTGGGTGGGCGCGAACGTGCTCTCGCCCATGACATAAGTATTTCTTATACCCCCATCGGCAAACCATATTTGCCCCTCTTCCCCGCTCGTTCTACACTGACCACATTAACTATTTTAAATTTAAAATAGTTATGTGCCGCCCACACGCGGCCATCCCGTCTGCACAGCGCGCGCCTTACCGGGCGCGTCCCTTGTACAGCCGTCATCTGAAACACCCTTTTGGAGACAGCCATGTCCGTGACCACGGAAAACGGCTCCGCAGCGTTCGCTAGAAACGCCGGTGCCGCGCCATCTACCCCTCTTGAGCCTTCCCGTTTGACCACTGTCAGCCTCGACGACAAATACACAGCCACTTCCGGCGCCATCTTCCTGTCCGGCATCCAGGCCCTTGTGCGCCTGCCGATGATGCAGCGCCTGCGCGACCAGGCTGCCGGCCTGAACACGGCCGGTTTCATCTCCGGCTACCGCGGTTCGCCCCTGGGCGGCCTCGACGAGAACCTGTGGAAAGCCAAGAAACAGCTGGAAGCGCACCACGTGCAGTTCGTGCCCGGCGTCAACGAAGACTTGGCCGCCACGGCCGTCTGGGGTTCGCAGCAAGTCGACCTGATCGGCCCGGCCAAGTACGACGGCGTGTTCGCCATGTGGTACGGCAAGGGCCCTGGCGTGGACCGCTGCGGCGATGTCTTCAAGCACATGAACCATGCGGGCACAGCGAAACTGGGCGGCGTGCTGCTGGTGGCCGGCGACGACCATGGCGCCTATTCGTCGACCCTGCCGCACCAGTCCGACCACCTGTTTTCCGCCTCGATGATCCCCGTCCTGTATCCATGCAATGTGCAGGAATACCTGGACCTGGGCATCCACGGCTGGGCCATGTCGCGCTTTTCCGGCTGCACGGTGGCTTTCAAGGCGCTGGCCGACACGGTCGAATCGTCGGCCTCCATCGATGCCGATCCGTTCCGCGTGGAAGTAAAAATTCCGCAGGATTTCCAGATGCCCGAAGGCGGCCTGAACGCGCGCCTGTCGAGCATCCCGCTGGGCCAGCAGGCGCGCAATCAGGAAGCGCTGATGCAGGATTACAAGATCTATGCAGCCCTCGCTTACGCGCGCGAAAACAAGCTCAACCACACCACCATCGACAGCCCGAACGCCAAGCTGGGCATCATCGCTTCCGGCAAGTCCTATCTGGACGTCCTGGAAGCGCTGGAAGAGCTGGGCATCGACGAGCAGATGGCGGCCGACGTGGGCATGCGGCTGTTCAAGGTGGCCATGCCGTGGCCGCTGGAACCGGACAGCGTGCGCGAATTCGCGCAAGGCCTCGATGAAATCCTCGTCGTCGAAGAGAAGCGCCAGATCGTCGAATACCAGTTAAAAGAGCAGCTGTACAACTGGCGCGACGACGTGCGCCCGCGCGTGATCGGCAAATTCGACGAAAAAGGCGAATGGGTGGCGCCACGCGGCGAATGGCTGCTGACCTCGAAGGCGGATTTTTCCGTCTCGCAAGTGGCGCGTGTCATCGCCAGCCGCATCGCGCGCCTGATTTCCGACCCCGTCACCTGCGACCTGATCAAGGCGCGCCTGAGTTTTCTCGACGCAAAGGATGCGGTGCTGAAAAAGGCCGTGAACACGCCGTTCCGCCCCGCGTTTTACTGCTCAGGCTGCCCGCACAACACCTCGACCAAGGTCCCCGACGGCAGCCTGGCGCTCGCCGGCATCGGCTGCCACGTGATGGCAACGTCGATCTATCCGGAAATGAACAAGCTGACCACGCACATGGGCGGCGAAGGCGCGCCGTGGATCGGGCAAGCCGCTTTCTCGAAATTGCCGCACGTGTTCCAGAACCTGGGCGACGGCACGTATTTCCATTCCGGTTATCTGGCCATCCGCGCCGCGCAGGCGGCCAAGGTGAACATTACCTACAAAATCCTCTACAACGATGCCGTCGCCATGACGGGAGGCCAGCCCGTGGACGGCCTCATCACCGTCCCGATGATGGCGCAGCAAGTGGCGGCCGAAGGCATCGCCCGCATCGCGCTGGTGACGGAAGACCTGAGCCGCTACAGCGACCGCAGCAACCTGCCCGCCCACCTGACCTTGCACGACCGCAAGGACATGGATGCCGTGCAGCGCGAATTGCGCGAAGTAGCCGGCGTATCCGTGCTGATCTATGACCAGACCTGCGCGGCAGAGAAACGCCGGCGCCGCAAGAAAGGCGAGTATCCGGACATAGCCAAACGCATGGTCATCAACGACGCCGTCTGCGAAGGCTGCGGCGACTGCGGCGTGCAATCGAACTGCGTGTCGATCTTGCCGAAAGAAACGGAATTTGGTCGCAAGCGCACCATCGACCAGTCCTCGTGCAACAAGGATTACTCGTGCGCCAAGGGTTTCTGCCCCAGCTTCGTCACCGTCGAAGGCGGCAGCCTGAAAAAGACCAAGACGGGCGCCAGCAAAGCGGGCGAGACGGACAACTTCGGCCCCTTGCCGGAACCTGTATTGCCCGCTTGCGACGCGCCCTACAACATCCTCATCAACGGCATCGGCGGCACCGGTGTCATCACCGTCGGCGCCTTGATGGGCATGGCGGCGCACCTGGAAGGCAAGGGCGCGTCCGTGCTGGACATGACGGGCATGTCGCAAAAGAACGGTTCCGTCACCTCCCACGTGAAAATCGCCAGGTCGCCCGCGCACATCCGCGCCCAGCGCATCGCCACGGGTGAAGCGGACCTGATTCTGGGCTGCGACATGCTGACGGCCGGCGCGCAGGATGCCGTGTCGAAAATGCGTCCGGGCCGCAGCCTGGCCGTCGTCAACCTGCACGAGCAGCCGCCGGGCACGTTTGCACAGAATGCGGACTGGCAATATCCGACGGCCGAAGTGCGCCAGCTGATCGAGGAATCCGTCGGTGGCGCTGATGCGGCCGACTTCATCGACGCGACCAAACTGGCCACCGCGCTGATGGGCGACTCGATCGCCGCCAACCTGTTCATGCTCGGCTACGCCTGGCAAAAGGGCCGCATCCCGCTGACGGAAGCGGCTTTGCTGCGCGCCATTGAATTGAATGGCGTGGGCATCGAATCGAACAAGAAGAGTTTCCTGTGGGGCCGCCGCGCCGCCGTCGACGTGCGCAAGGTGACGCAAATCGCCACGCCGTCGCAAGCGATCATCGTGCAAATGCCGCAAAGCCTCGACAGCGTCATCAAGAAGCGCGTGGAGTTCCTCACGGCCTACCAGAACGCCGCGTATGCGGATGGTTATGCGACCTTGGTGAGACAGGTGCGCGACCGCGAAAACACCCTGGGGCTGGGCCAGAAACTGTCGACCGCCGTGGCGAAAAGCTATTTCAAATTGCTGGCCTACAAGGATGAATACGAAGTGGCGCGCCTGTACACGGATGGCCGTTTCGTCGAGCAATTGCAGCAACAGTTCGAGGGCAATTTCACCGTGAAATTCAACCTGGCGCCGCCGCTGTTCGCCAAGAAAGATGCCAAGGGCCATCTGGTGAAAGCGGAATTCGGTTCCTGGATGTGGCGCGCCTTCAAGCTGCTGGCCAAAGCCAAGGGCTTGCGTGGCGGCACCTTCGACCTCTTCGGTTATACGGCCGAGCGCAAGATGGAACGCGCGCTGATCGTCGAATACCGCGAACTGCTGGCCGGCCTGCTGGTCAACCTGACGGCGGACAACTTGGCCACCTGCGTGGAACTGGCATCGCTGCCGGAAAAAATCCGCGGCTTCGGCCACGTCAAGGAAGCGGCAGTCGATACTTACCGCAAGGACAAGGCGAGATTGCTGGCGAAGCTGGCGGATGGCAGCAAGCACGCGGCATAAAAGACAACGCAGAGCCTTGGCTCTGCGTTTTTTTTGTCAATCCGGGCAACGTCCCACGGTGGCACCTGGCAACAGCACCGGCTGCCAGATTTCCTGCAGCCGCTCCGGCGGCGTGCCGGCCAGCAAGGATTGCAGCATTTCAACCATCTTGGCGCCGGCGCGGCGCAGGTCGGGCTGGTCGATGGTGGTGACGTTGATGCCGATCAAGGTGTCTTCCACATTGCCCCAGACGATGACGGAAATTTCCTTGCCGATCTCGATGCCCGCATCCATCAGCGCGCGCACCACGCCCACGCCGGACAGATGGTTGTCGACGATGACGGCAGTCGGGCGGGGCGAACAGGCCAGCAACTGCTGCATGGCCTGGTAGCCGCTGCGGCGATCAAAAGTATTGTCGAGCAGACAGGCGGGATCGACCGGCAAGCCCGCTTGCGCCATGCAGCGGATAAAGCTTTCCTTGCGCTCATACGCAAAATGCAGATCCAGCGGTGCGCTCAGCAGTGCGATGCGCTGGTGGCCGTGTGCCGCCAGGAAAGACACGGCCAGGTCGATACCCGTGTCGTTGTCGTAGTCAAAATAGGCGTACGGCGCGTCGATGCGCGTGCGGCCATTCGCGACAAAGGGAAAGCCCACTTTCGTCAGGTAGGCGATGCGCTCATCGACCACCTTGGTGCGGCCCACCACCAGGCCATCGACCTGGCGTCCGCGCACCATGTTTTCATACGAAGGCTGTTCGTTCTGCGGCGACACGGGGGCGATGATCAAACTCATCTTCGACGCTTCGACGGCGTCGGACATGCCATTGACCACGGAAAGAAAGACGCTGTCGCCCAGGTCACTGGGCAGCAGGGGATAGATCATGCCCAGCACATTGGTGCGGCCGACGGCCAGGCTGCGCGCGAGCGGGTTGGGCCGGTAGCCGACTTTCTTGGCGGCGGCCAGGACGATTTCACGGGTGCGGGAATTGACTTCCGGATAGCCGTTCAACGCCCTGCTGACTGTCGTTTTCGACATGCCGAGGGCAATCGCGAGGCTCTTGAGATTCATGTTAACTACCTGTCTGTATGGCAAAAGAAACCAACTCTGACCGTCCATTATAGCCCAGAGCGCCAAACAGGCCGCGCATTAGCGGGCGCAGACATGGTATAAAAACAACAATACATTGACTATCTAAAAAGCAACGTTTTAAATGTGAGCACTTGTGCCTCTCTACGGCACGGCGTCACCGATGGCTGATAAACAATGCGCGGAGGCGACAGCATGTGCTCACTTCGACAATCATGCCCTCCCCTTCGGCATGCCGTCTCAGCAACACGGCGCGCGCGATAGCATTATCAAGAAAACATAATTGACTGGAACTGTGCGAGAATTTGTCCTACTCTTGATTCAGGTAAAGGTTACCGTCGGGCATGCTGCGTCTGGTGCAGCACTTGGGCCCGGGCCCTTTTCTTTCCTGTACGCCTGAACATACTTTCAAAGGTGAACAATGTGGTCACGCTAACGTCCGTCAACAACTTGCAAGCCTCGCTGGCCACGGCGCAGCGCAGGGTTGAACAAGGCCGGAACCAGGTACAGCGCGACAGCGAACAGCTGGCGCAAAGCCGCCAGCTGCTGGCGCGGGAACAGGAATCGCTGAGCCAGACGCAACGCAGCAGCCAGCAAGCGCAGGCCGACGCCCCGGCCGCTGTCAAGGCGCCGCAGCTGGACCAGGCGATCAAGGTGGCCGTGCCGCAGCAAGCCATCCCCGTCGCACCGAAAAGCACGCCCCAGCTGAACGGCTATGGCCAGACCCTGGGACGCCTGATCGACGTAATGGCGTAAATTACCGCACCATCTCTTCTTCCAGCATCGCCAGCCACCATTTTTCACCCTTCTTCGGCTGCGCCAGGTCGACCGCCTCGCCCATCTGCGGCGTGGCCAGGTTCACGCCCTGCTTGGCCGCCAGCCCCGTGATGCGGTCGAACGGTTCATGCCACGCGTGCAACCCCAGGTCAAAGGTGCCGTTGTGCACGGGCATGAGCCACTTGCCGCGCAAGTCCAGGTGGGCTTGCAGGGTTTCCTCCGGTTGCATGTGCACGTCCGGCCACAGCTTGTCGTAGGCGCCCGTTTCGATCATGGTCACGTCGAAGGGGCCGAATTTGTCGCCGATCTGCTTGAAGCCGTCGAAATAGCCGGAGTCGCCGCTGAAAAACACGCGCACGTCCGGTGCGTCGATAACCCACGACGCCCACAGGGTTTGATTGCCATCGAACAGGCCGCGCCCCGAGAAATGCTGCGATGGCGTGGCCACCAATTTCACGCCTGCAATCGTCGTGCCTTGCCACCAGTCGAACTGCTGCACCTTTTCCTTCGGCACGCCCCATTCGACCAAGGTGTCGCCCACGCCCAGCGGCGCGACGAAGTGTTCCGTCTTGGCGGCCAGTTGCAGTACGGCGGCATAGTCGAGGTGGTCGTAATGGTTGTGCGACAGGATGATGGCCTTGATCGGCGGCAAGTCAGCGATGCTGATGGGCGGCTGGTGGAAACGTTTGGGCCCCGCCCACTGCACCGGCGAGGCGCGCTCGGAAAACACGGGGTCGGTGAGGAAAAATTCATTATTCAGTTTCAGCAGCAGGGTCGAATGGCCGAGGCGAAACAGGCTGTTGTCGGGTGCGGCCAGCAGTTGCGCCCGGGTCAAGGCTTGCACGGGCACGGTAGCGGCCGGCACGGTGCTGTCCGGCTTGTCAAAGACGAATGTCCACAGCAGCTTGAGCGTCGCGGTCGTGCCCAGCTTGTACATTTCCACGGGATTACGGAACTTGCCTTCGTGGCGTTGGGGTGATTCAGCGGGCGCGACAGGCGCGGCGCGCAAGGTGCAAGAACTCATGATGATCAGGACTCCCAGAAAGAAGAGACGACGTGCGGCTCGGTGCAAGTGCATATATGGCCCGGCAAGGAATTAACAAGGATTAAATTACACTACACAGTGTAGTTCCTATTTCTGGCAAAGTAAACCAGGAGGTGTAAAATATTGTTTTCAAAGGAGATTTTCAGCCATGGCCGCACCGCAACGCCTCACCGACCGCAAGCGCGTCGCCATCGTCGATGCCGCCATCGCCGAGTTCCGCGATCACGGTTTTGATGCGACCAGCATGGACAGGATCGCTGCCACGGCCGCCGTTTCCAAGCGCACCGTGTACAACCATTTCCCCAGCAAGGACGAGTTGTTCGCGGAAATCCTGCAGCGCATGTGGGAAAGCAGCATGGCTCAGCCAGCCGTGCCCTATGTTGCCGACCAGCCCCTGCGCCCGCAAGTGCTGGCCCTGGTCGAGCAGAAAATGGAATTACTGTCCGACGCGGCCTTCATCGACCTGGCGCGCGTGATCTTTGGCGAAACCATCCATTCGCCCGAGCGGGCGCAAGCCATGGTGGCGCGCCTGAATGAGAAGGAAACGGGCCTGAATATCTGGATCCGCGCGGCGCAGCAAGACGGGCGCATCAAGGCGGGCGAGACAGTGCAAGTGGCGCACCTGCTGATGTCGCCTTTAAAAACCTTTGCCTTCTGGCCGCAGATCACCATGGGTGAGCCCCTGCTGGGCCCGGCACGCCGGCGCGAAGTGACGGAACTGGCCGTCGATATCTTCCTGTGCTACTACGGCGTGGCAAAACAGACGGCATAAACGGGCGGCAAGTGAGCAGAGATGGTCTGCCAATACTCGCCCTCGTCGCCCGAATACCAGGCGCCGCCCGTCGTCGACGCCATCAATAAACTGCGCCCATCGTCGGCCAGCGCCATCCCGTGGCGGTAGATGAGGTCGTAGCAATGCTGCTGCGGCAATCCCGCGCGCAACACTTCGAAGGTTTTCCCGCCATCGCGCGTGCGCGTGACGGCCAGCGCGCCGTCGATGGGAATGCGTAGCGCATCCGCCTGCGCCGGCACGAACCAGGCCGTGCCGCCATCGCGCGGATGCACGGCCACGGCAAAGCCGAAATGCGACAGCGGCGCCGTCGTCACTTCCTGCCAGTGCCAGCCGGCATCGTCCGAGCGCCAGATGCCGTTATGGTGCTGGCACCACAGCGCGTCCGGCGCGCCGGCGCTGCGCACGATGCGGTGCGGGTCTTGCACGGCTTCGTTTTCATCGAGCTCGGGCGGCATGTAGTCGGCCCGCATGCCCGTCGCGCTCAAGGCCCAGCTGGCGCCGCCATCGAGCGTTTGCCACACGCCGCCGCAGGACACGCCGACCAGCACTTTGTTGCTGTCGCGCGGGTCGACGCAGATGCTGTGGATGCCGGGCACGTCATAGCCACCGCCAAACCACTGCGCCCGCTGCGGCACGTTCCACAACGATTCCACCAGCTGCCAGCTGTCGCCGCGGTCGCTTGAACGGAACAGCCCGCCAGGAAGGGTGCCCGCCCACAGCACGCCGGGCTGGTCCGCGCCGCCGGCCGCCAGCGACCAGATCTGCCGCAGAGTCCAGTCCACGCTATCCGTGCTGTCTTCCGGCTTGGCGGGATAGGCGGGCACGGCGACTTCCTGCCACGCGCTGGCGCCCGCATCGAGGCGGTGCAGCTTCGCGCCGAAGTGCCCCAGGTTCAGGGCCGCGTACACGGCGCCGTCGCGGCCATCGTGCAGCAGCATGGAGACGGGATCGCCGGCGAACTGCACCAGCGCCAGCTGCGAGGCACCGGCCGCATCGACATCGAACTGGAACAGCCCCTTGCGGGTGCCGAGATAAGCGCGTTGCGGGATTGCTGTCATGGCGTCAACCTCCGGAAAGTGCCTGCAAGATATAGACCTGGCTGTCGGGCCGCAAGGCGTCATCGAGCAAGCGGCGCTCGCGGCAGCGTACCCCGTCGATGAAGATCACCACGTTCGGGCGCAGCGCGCCCTGCTCGTCGAGCACATAACCGCGCAGGCGCGGCTGCTGCGCAAACGCGGCATCGAGGGCGGCGCGCAGGCGTGGTGCATCGACGTCCACCGTGGGAACGTCGAGGTAGCGTGCCAGTTGTTGCGTAAAATGCAGATGCGCCATGCTGCCCTTCGACGTCGTCGGCCTCGACTCATTCTAGTCCGCTTTGCGGCCAATACAATTAAAATAGCGGCAAGCACACAAGGAGGCCAGGCATGACAATTACCCCGGAAGAACTAGCGGTGCTGATGCAGGAAGTGGAGGTGGCCGATCCCATCGACTTTGCCGACCTTCCCTTCAACGAGCAGGAATTGCGCGGACTGATCGCCAACCACCTGTGCGAGATGGCCGACGCCATGGAAAGTTTCAGCCCGGAAGACCGCAATCTGGCCTTGCTGGCCGTGGCGGCCAAGCTGGTGCTGGAAAACCTCGTCTTGCACGTGCAGCTGCTGCGCCGCCACGGCTTGCCCGTCAGCGACAGCGTGGATGCGCTGCTGCAGCGGCTCAAGAGCCCGGGCAAGCCCTAGCCGCCGTGCGGCAAACCGCTACTGCAGGTTGATGGCCGTCACCCGCGACATGGCGTTGCCGTTGTCGCTCACAGAACGAATGTAGAGCACGCCATTGCGCGACAACGCCAGCTTGCCGGTAAGCCGGAAAGACCAGACGGATTTCTGACTGGCCAGGTCCAGCGCATACGTCCCCTTCTGGCCGGCAACAAACAGCAGCTTGTTGGTAACGATCAGGTCGCCGCCAAAGCGTTCTTCCTTGACTGCGGACAGGGGCCAGCTCCACAGCACGGCGCCCGTCGCCAGGCTGCGCGCTTCGAGCGACGCCGTGGCCTGATTGCCCACATACAACACGCCCTGCGCCGCTACCGGCTGCGTGGTGAACTGGCCATTGACGCTCCAGCGTACCTGGCGGCTGTCCGTGTCGACCAGGGTCAGGCTGTTGTCGAGCCCATACCCGATGGAAAGACGCTGGTTCAGCAGCAGCACGCTGTGGGCATCGGCCAGCACGGGTGCCTGATACAAGCTGCTCCTGCTCAAGCCTGCCACCACCTGTCCCGGCACGGCCACGCTCCATTGCTGCGTGCCATCGGCACGATTGAACGCGCGCAAGGTGCCCGCCGTATTGCTGTACACCGTGCTGGCATTCACGGCAGGCGTCCACTCGTCGACATTGCCCAGCCTCGACAATCCCAGGCTGGTGGACCATAGATTCCGGGCCGTCGTCGACTCCGCGCCGATCACGTCGTTATTGCCGCCGACATAGACGTTGGCGCCAGCCAGGGTCGGCGCGGTCAACGGCGAGGTCGCCGTCAGGATGCCGTTCGTCTGCGGCTGCGTGGCGGTGGCCAGTTTCACGCCGCTCACGGCGTCAAACGTATGCACGCTGGCCACCCCCGCCATCGCCAGCCGCGTGCCCGACACGCCAGGTGCGCTCAGTGCGCCATCGAGCGTCTGCGGCGTGCGCCACTGCTCGCCGCTGTCGTGCTCCGACAGGGCCATCAAGGTATTGGTATAGATGATTTTCTTCGCATCCTGGCTATCGGCCGCGGATTGCTCCAGCGAAAAATAGACGAGACCATTCGCGGCCACGGGCGGGCTCACACGATAAGCTTTTTCTCCACCCGCGTATTCCCACGTCCAGCGGCGCGAAAATTTGCCGGCATCGAGATCGACGGGCACCAGACCCGTGTGTACCGCGTTGCCATTCGTGCCTTCCCAATCTGCCGCACCGGGCAACGCGGCCAGGGCCGGCATATTGCCTTTGAGTGGCGCCACCACCACCTTGTATGGCATGCTTTCAGGCAAATTGTTGTATTCGAATTCGAACACATTCAGGGGGGACAGCGTAATCCTTCCCGTGTAGGTGCCGGGCGCCAGGCCAGGTACGGGCTTGAAGGTAATGCGCCAGCTGTTGTCCGACAGCTTCTGATGATCCGATATCTGGAAAACGGTCACACCGTTCGCGTCGGTAGCGCTCCACAGCGGACGCTCGGCCAAATCGCTGCGCACCACCACGCTCACGTCGGAACAGGTTTCACCGGGCGCCATGTTGCAGTTGCTGCTCACTTCAGACAGTTGCAGCACGTGACGGTCTTTGAATCCAAAAATTCCACCGCCACCGCCACCGCAGCCGGCGATGGACAGCAGCGCCAGCATCAGGGCGGGCAGCGCGGCAGCGCGATATGGTCCTTGCATCGTTATAGTCATGTATCTTCCATGTTCGAGCTTTCCAATCCGCCACCATGGCAAGACTTAAAGCCCATCGACTCTTTTAACATGAAAAATTACAAAAAATATCACACATTCTCACCAGCGCAAGGCAACCTCAAGTGGAACGCACGGCCCGCGCCTGCACCGTGAGGTCGCTTTCGGCCACGGCCACGCAGGGCAGGATATAGCCGTCGAGCCGTTCATCGGGGCTGATGCCGGGCCAGTCCACCGTGTAGCGCACCTGGCCCGCCGGCATGTGGCACAGACACGTGCGGCACGTGCCATTGCGGCAGGAACTGAGCAGGCGGATGCCAGCCAGCTCGGCGGCGGCCAGGATGGTCGTGCCCGCCTCGGCCGGGAATTGCCAGCCTTGCGGAACGATAGTGATGGTGAAGGAGCGCATGGCTCCAGTGTAACAGTCAGCTTGCCAAGGTCGTCCAGCTGGCGCCATCCGCATGGCTGCGCAGCACGGCTTCCGCAAAGGCCAGGCCCGCCACGCCATCGGCCACCGTCGGCAGCCAGCCCGCTTCCCTGGGCGCAGGCAAGCCCGATTGCAACGCGCGAATGCGCAAAGCCGCATCCAGGTACAGCTGGGCGAACGCTTCCAGATACCCTTCCGGATGGCCGGCCGGCACGCGCGTGGCGTGGCGCGCGGCGGCGCTGTCGACGCGTCCCGGACGCAACAGCTGGCGGTTGCCGCCCTGCGGCGTACACCACAGTTCATTCGGTTCTTCCTGGTCGAAATCCAATTGCGCCTTGCTGCCGAACAGGCGCAAGCGCACCGTGTTTTCGCAACCGGTCGCCACCTGGCTGGCCCACAACGTACCCTTGGCCCCATTCGCATAGCGCAGCATCACCTGCACGTGGTCGTCCAAGGTGCGGTTCGGAACAAACGTCGACAGTTCCGCCAGCACGGCCTGCGGGGTCAATCCGCTGACGAACTGCGCCAGGTGATAGGCGTGCAAGCCCACGTCGAGCAGGGTGCCGCCAGGGCCAGCTTTCAGTGGGTCGTTATGCCAGTTGCCCTCGTTCATGCCGCCAGCCGCAATCGCATCGGCCAGCCAGTCCTGCGAATACTCGACTTGCACGAGGCGCAGCTCGCCGATCTCGCCCGCCTCGACCATCGCTTTCGCGTGGCGCAGCAGCGGGTAGCCGCTGTAGGTATGCGTGAGCGCAAACAACAGATTTTTGCGTTGCGCCAGCGCCGCCAGCGCCTGCCCTTCCGCCAAGGAAATCCCCAACGGCTTGTCGCAGATCACGTGGATGCCCGCTTCCATGAACGCCGTGGCGACGGGTGCGTGCAAATGGTTGGGCGTGACGATGGCCACGGCCTCAATGCCGTCCGCGCGTGCGGCCTCCGCCTGCGCCATGGCGCGGTAGTCGCTGTAGCAGCGCTCCGGCGCCAAGTGCAGCGCGGCGCCGCTGTCGCGCGCGCGGTCCGGATCGGACGACAGGGCGCCCGCCACCAGTTCGTACTGGTCGTCGATGCGCGCCGCGATACGGTGCACGGCGCCGATGAATGCACCCTGCCCGCCCCCTACCATGCCCAGCCGTAAGCGTCGCTGCATGTCGTTTCCTTATTTCAAGCCAAGCAAGTGATGGATTTGATCCTGGTCAAAAGCGCTGCCGGCGAAATCGTCGAACGCGCGTTCAGCCACGTGGATGATGTGCTCGCGGATGAAACGCGCCCCTTCGGCCGCCCCGTCCTCGGGATGCTTCAGGCAGCATTCCCACTCCAGCACGGCCCAGCCCGGGAAATCGTACTGCGCCATCTTGGAAAAGATCGCCTTGAAATCGATCTGCCCGTCGCCCAGCGAGCGGAAGCGCCCGGCCCGGTCTTGCCAGTCGGCATAGCCGCCATACACGCCCTGGCGCCCGTTCGGCCTGAATTCCGCATCTTTTACATGGAAGGCCTTGATGCGCGCGTGATAGATGTCGATGAATGCCAGGTAATCGAGCTGCTGCAGCACGAAGTGGCTGGGGTCATACAGAATCGACGCGCGCGGGTGGTCGTTGACGGCGGCAAGGAAGCGCTCGAAGGTCACGCCATCGTGCAAGTCCTCGCCCGGATGCAACTCATAGCAGAGGTCGACGCCGGCCGCATCGAAGGCGTCGAGGATGGGCAGCCAGCGCTTGGCCAGTTCGGCAAATGCCGTCTCCACCAGGCCGGCCGGGCGCTGCGGCCACGGATACAGATACGGCCAGGCCAGCGCGCCGGAAAACGTCACATGCGCCTTGAGGCCCAGGCGCTGCGAGGCGCTGGCCGCCCACAGCAGTTGCTGCGTGGCCCAGGCCGTGCGGGCCGCGCTGTCGCCACGCACGTGCTCGGGCGCAAAGCCGTCGAACAGCGCATCGTAGGCGGGATGCACGGCGATCAGCTGGCCCTGCAAGTGCGTCGACAATTCCGTCACCTGCAAGCCGTGGCGCGCCAGCAGGGCTTTCACGTCGTCGCAGTACTGCTGGCTGCCGGCTGCTTGCTCCAGGTCGAACAGGCGCGGCGCCGTCGGCAGCTGCAAGCCCTTGTAACCCAGGCCGGCCGCCCATTGCGCCAGGTGCTCGAGCGAGTCGAACGGCGGCTCGTCGCCGAGAAACTGGGCCAGGAAAATGGCCGGGCCCTGGATGGTTTTCATATCAATGTCCTGTTAGATAAAGCCGGGGCAGACCCTCAATGCCGCTAGCGCAAAGATCATTGCTAACGGGCGAGGGGGTCTGACCCCAGAATTTAAAAAGGCGAGTTCGGAAAGTAGAACTGCTTGGCGTTCTCGCGCGTGATCAGCACCGATGGGATGATGGTGTTGGCCGGCAATTTATCACCTTTCAGGCGCGCTTCCGTCGTCAGCTTGATGGCGTCGTACATGAACTTGGGCGAGTAGGACACGTCGGCCACGATCAGCGGGTCGGAGCCGTCCATGATCTTTTTCACGGCACCCTTCGCGCCCGCGCCGCCGAACACTTGCTTGATGTCCTTGCGTTTGGCTTGCGCGATGGCTTTTTGCACGCCGATGGCCATGTCGTCATCGGCGGCCCAGACGGCGTCGATCTGCTTGAAGCGCGTCAGATAATCCTGCATGACCTTGAAGGCATCGTCGCGGTTCCAGTTGCCATACTTGGCGTCCAGCACCTTGATCTCGGGATGGCCCTTCATGACGGCGCTGAAGGCATCGTAGCGCTCGTTGTCCAGGGTGGTCGGCATGCCGCGCAGCACGACGATATTACCCTTGCCATTCAAGCTTTTCGCCAGATACTCGGCCGGCAGCTTGCCGAAGGCCGTGTTGTCGCCGGCGATGTAGGCATCCTGCGACTGCGTGTTCGTCAAGCCACGGTCAACCACGGTGACGTAGACGCCCTTGTTTTTCACTTGCGCCACGGGCTGCGTCAAGGACGCCGACTCGATGGGGAAGATCACCAGGGTGTTGATCTTGTTGACCGTCAACATGTCCTGCAACTGGTTCGCCTGCTCGGGTGCCGTGGCGGCCGTCTTGACGATGATTTTCAGCCCCGGATGGGCTTTCTCAAGTTCCGCCTTGGCCTGGTTCGCCCACCACACGATGCCCGAGGTAAAACTATGCGTGGCCGTGGGGATGGCCACGCCGACCACCAATTTCTCGGCAGCCTGCGCACTCGGCAGCGCCCACGCCTGCATCACCAGCACTGCCATCCCTGCTACCCGTATAAAGCTCTTCATGCTGCTCTCCTCCAAGGTTGTGGGCGCCCATTGGCTGCCCATTCAGAACGCCGCCATGTTTTTATTTGCGGCCTCGCTGCAGGAAGGCGACGGCGATGATCACCACGCCTTGCACTGCGGCATTCAGGTAGACACTGATGATGCTGGTCAAATTCAGAATATTGCTGATCACGGACAAGAGGATGGCGCCGATCACGGTGCCGACGATGCGCCCTTCTCCCCCCTTCAGCGCCGTGCCGCCGACAACAACGGCGGCGATGGCTTCGAGTTCCCACAGCAAGCCCGTCGTCGGCGTGGCCGAGCCCAGGCGCGGCACGTACAGCACCGTGGCGATGCCTACGCAGACGCCCAGCAGCATGTAGGTGGCGATCTTGACTCTATCGACATTGATGGCCGCATAGCGCGCCACTTGCTCGTTGGAACCAATCGCCTGCACGTGGCGGCCAAAGGTCGTGCGGTTGAGGATGATGGCGCCGGCCGCCGCGACGAATAAAAAGATCCAGATCGGTATCGGCGCGCCCAGCACGCTTGTGTAGTAGACGGGGCTATACAGCTCGGACAGGGTGGCATCCAGGGTCAGCGCGCCGCCATCGGCCAGGTACGTGAGCACGGCGCGGAAGATGCCAAGCGTGCCCAGGGTGACGATGAACGGTTCGATATTGCCCTTGCTGATCAACAAACCATGCATCAGGCCAAAGCCGGCGCCCAGGACCAGGGCCATGGCGATGCCCAGCACCAGCATGGTGATCGGCGCCAGGTCGCCGCCTGCCCCTTGCGCCAGCGCATTCATGAAATAGATCATGCAGCCGGCGATCAGGGCCGCCATGGAGCCGACCGATAAATCGATGCCGCCCGAGATAATCACGAAGGTCATGCCGACGGCGATGATGCCGATGAAGGCCGTGCGCGTGAGCACGTTCATCAGGTTGTCCAGGGTGGCGAAGTCGCCATTGAGCAAGGTGCCCGCGATGCATAGGGCCAGCAGGCCCAGCACGGGGCCAAAACCCTTGATGCGCGCGCCGAATTGGGCCAGGGGGGATACGCTCGTATCAGTGCGTGCCGGTTGCATGGGCAATCAACTCCTCTTCAGTCAGGTGGTCAGCAGACAGGGTGGCTTGCAAGGTGCCGGCGCGCATCACGGCGACCCGGTGGCACAGGCCAATCAATTCGATCAATTCGGATGAAATCACGATCACGGCGCGCCCTTCGGCGGCCAGGCGGTGTATCAGGAAATAAATGTCGCGCTTGGCGCCCACGTCCACGCCGCGGCTCGGCTCGTCGAGCACGACGACCCGCGGGTCCGAATGCAGGTATTTCGCCAGCGCCAGCTTTTGCTGGTTGCCGCCGGACAGCATGCGCGCGCGGCTGTCCAGGTCGCCCGTGCGGATATTGAAATCCTCGACGGCCTTGGCCAGCGCCGCTTTTTCCCCGGCCACATCAAGCCATGGCCGCGCATAGCGCTCCATCGTCATCATCGTGAGGTTTTCGCGCAAGCCCAGGTTCACGTGCAGACCTTTTCCCTTGCGGTCTTCGCTCAGGTAGGTCATGCCATGCTGCATGGCTTGCTTGGGGGTACGGATGTCCACGGGCTGGCCATTGAGTTCGATTGTGCCCGCGCTGCGCGGACGCAAGCCCAGCAAGGCCTCGAACGATTCCGTGCGCCCCGCGCCCACCAGGCCCGCAAAACCCAACACTTCACCGGCGCGCACCTCGAACGACAGCTCTTTCGCCCAGCCGGGCACACACAAGCCGTCGACTTTCAGGAGCACGGGCGCGTCCGACGCCAGCGGTGCTTTCGCCGGGAACATGTCCGACAATTCGCGTCCCACCATCAGGTTCGCCATCTGCTGGCGCGTGAGGCTAGCCGTCGGTTCGCGCGTGACGAAACGCCCGTCGCGCATGACGATGACCTCGTCCGTGTTGCGCTCGACTTCATCGAGCTTGTGGGAAATGTAGAGGATGGTCACGCCATCCGCTTTCAGCTGGGCCATGACGGCAAACAGGCGCTGCGTTTCCGACGACGTCAGGGTGGCGGTCGGTTCATCCATGATCAGAAAGCGGGCGCGGCGCGACAGGGCCTTGGCGATTTCCACCAGCTGTTTCTCGGCGACGATCAGGTCGCGGATTTTCGTGTCGGGCGACACGTCCAGGCCCACCTGTTTCAGGTAGCGCGACGCTTCTTCCTTCATGGCGGTCTCGTCGAGCAGCCAGCCGCGCGTTTTTTCGTGGCCCAAAAACATGTTTTGCGCCACCGTCAGGTGTTCGGCCAGGTTGAATTCCTGGTGGATCAACACGATGCCGGCGGACTCCGCCGCGCGCGAACTGGCAAAACGCTGAGGCTGGCCATCGATCAGCAACTGCCCTTCGCTGACGGCTTCATAGCCAGCGAGGATTTTCATCAGGGTCGACTTGCCGGCGCCATTTTCGCCCAGCAAACCATACACGCGCCCCGGCGACAAGGTAAAACTGACGCCATGCAAGACGCGCACGGGGCCGAAATCCTTGCAGACCCCTTCGAAACCGACGGCAACGCTCACTACACGGAAGCGAGCACCTTGTCACGCGTGGGCGCCCGCACCCCCGCCTGCTCGTTCATCACGCGCGAGACGGTGGCCACCGACACGCCCGCATGCGCGGCGACGGCGCTGATGGAGACGGTTTCTGTCGGCAAAGGAGAAGGAAGGGCTGCTGGCATGGCGCTTTTCAACAAAATGTAATCGATTACATTTATAAGCCAGTCGCGCGCGCGATGCAAACATTATCGATGCTGCGGTGCGCAAAAAATGAGCAAAAAACAGCCCTGTGCGGGCCGTTGGAAAAGCTATTTCTGGGGCTGCAAGGCGTTCTGCTGCACGGCAAAACCGGCACGCACGGCGGAGAGGGCCGCCACCCACAAGATCAGCCCGGCACCGAGGCAGCCGGCGGGATCGAGGGGGCCATGGCGCAGGGTCAGCGGATAACCGACGGCCCACACGCACAGGGCCATGCCGATGGCCAGGTGGCGGCGCGCCTTGAACAGCCAGGCCAGCGGAAAGAAATGCAGGCCCACGATCAAAATGACGGCAGGGATGAACCACGCCTGCAAGCCCATGTTTTTCAGGACGTTGCCGACGATGAAGATGGCGATCCACTGCCCCGCGTTGACGACATTGAACAGCCGGCCCACGCGCTTGGCCTGCGGCGATTGTTCCGCCTCCGCGTGCGCGGCCCGGTGGCGCCGGAACTGGCGCCACGCCAGCATGAGCAGCAAGACGGTGATTGCGGCAACCGGCAGCAACCTTAAGGGATGCGCGCCATACGTCTGCACGCACCAGCCGGCCACCCACAGGCCGCCGAACAGGGAAAAGAACATGGCGCCGATGGCGCTGCCGGCAAGGTTGGCGGGGGTCGATGGTGGCATGGTCATGGCAGCACTGGGGGAGTGAAAAAACTTACTTCATCATCGCACAAAACGTCTCGGGATTACCGTCAAGAATGACGCCGCTGGGCAGGCGGTGGCTGCGCTGCTGGGCGCGCAACAGCGAGGCGGCCAGGGCCGAGTCGCCATCGACGGCATACACGAAGACGGGCATGTTCAGGCTGGCGGCATCCATCAGCAAATTCGGATTGGCGTCCAGGCTGCGCGCGTCCACGTGCACGCCCGTGGGCATGCCGATCTGCTGCTGCACGCGCTGCAGCCACGGTTTGTCCAGCTTGGGCGGACGGGCATTTTTCGCGATGTAGCGGCTGACCCGGTTCGTACCGGCCGCCTGCGCATTGCGCGCGTCGAACACGAGCAAGCCCAGATAGCCCTGCGGATCGGCGCGGCGCGCGCAAGCGAGGTTGTTCGGCACGCCTGACGTCAAGAACCAGTTGCCGTGCTTGATGTTCGCGCGCAACTGCCCCACCAGGGTAGCGATCGGCGCGCACGAGGACACGACATCCTTGATTTCCGCGTTCAGGGTTTTACTCGGGAACGCTGTCGCCAGGTCGGCGACATCGGTCACAAAAGGCGGCGTTTCCGGCGTGGCCACGCCACGGTTTTTCATGCTGGCGGCGCGCCAGTCATCGGCCGTCAGCTGTTTCACGGTGCGGGGCGAACCCGTGTCGACGACCCTGCCAGTCAACAAATCGTGGTGCACCACCCAGCTGCCGTCACCGAGCAGCTGCAAATCCGTCTCGACACCGTCCCAAGTGCCGAAATACGTGTTGCGCAGCGCGCTCAGCGAATTTTCCGGCGCATTGCCGGCGCCACGGTGGGCGTGCACCTTCATGCCCAGGCAGTCGGCCTGTGCAGCCGTGCTGGCCATGGAAAGCAGCAAGACCAGCGCGGCCGCCTTATTTTTGTCCCGGATGATAGCCATAGTGAATTCCCTGCAAAACGTGGATGCGGATCGCTTCGTTGACGGGGTAGCTGTAGCCCTGCCCCACCGCCACGACGTGCGTGATATTGGCCAGCAAGCCCTTGCCGGCAATCTGCCAGCGCGTGCTGTCGTCGGCGGCCTGGCGGTTCCAGTCCAGCATCTGGCGGAACAGCTCGCTCTTCGTGACATTATTGTCCGAGAGGGTAAAAATGCCCCAGGTTCCCAGGAAGGCGCCGGCCAGCACGCCCGTGGCGATCCAGGCGGAACGGCGGCTCAACTGACCATCGGCGCCCGCCTGCTCGCCGCGGCGCGCCGCCAGCACCAGCAAGCCCACCGTGGCGATCAGGTACAGCAGTTTCGAGAAGTGGCCGATGGCGCCCAGCAAGGAGAAAAACAGGGCCACGGGCGGCACGATGGCGGCGCGCGCCGCTTCCTTGCCCTCTTCAAAATACTTGCCGCCCACTTCGAAGTCGTTGCGGCTGGCGCGGTATTCCACCAGCTTTTCGGCCGTCTGGCGCGCGGCGAACTGGTCGAACAGACGGCTGAACTCGGCCGGGCTCGCATACGCATCCTGCACCACGGCGCCTTTCGGCAAGCGCAAGCCCTTGCTCGCTTCGCTGCCATCGCCGCCGTCCGGCCCGTCGCGCAGCACGGCCTGGATGCCGGGGCGCGCCACGAAGGCGGCGAAGGACAAGCCGGGCGGAATGCGGTCGCCCTTGATGTTCAAACCCTTGCTGGCCGCTTCCGACGCATAGCGGCGCTTGACGGCGGCGCGGAAGCTCAGTTGATCGGCAGGGTGCCAGTTGGCCGATACGGGCACTTTCTTGCGCACATTGTTGACGACGGCCGCCTTGCGCCGCGCCGGCACGGAATGCGGCTGCCAGCCATGGCGCGACAGGCTTTGCCGGTAATCGTTCCACGCGGATTCCTGCTGCTGGCGCAAGCCCGCATCGTCGTCGGGAATCATGCCCGAATACAGTTTCCACTTGTCGCGCACTTCGCCGATCGCCTGCTGGTATTTCTCATAGTAACCGGCCGCGCCGCCGGCGATCTTGCGCACGTTGAAATTGATCAATTGTTCCTTGGCCGGCTCCATGCGTTCATCTAGATGGCCCACCGAGACGGCCAGGAAGGGGAACAGCGCGAGAAAAGCCTTGCCTTCGGGCTTGGCAAACAGGGTGGCGTCATCGACCAGGCCCTGCAATTGCAGGCTGCCGCCCACCAGCGAGCGCTGCATCAGTGTCGTGTTGAAGGCCAGGCGGCGAAATTGCGCATCGCGCGTTTCGACCAGCACCGTGACCGTGGTCTTCAAAATGCCGAACACGACCGCCGCCGTGGCAACACAGCAAAAGATGATTTTTTTCCAGCTGGGACCGCTGCCATTGTTCTTCAGGCGGCGGCGCCACATCAGTTGCAGCACCACCAGCGCGGCGGCGATGCCCGACAGGCTGCGGCCATAGAATTCCACGCCTTCCACGTCCTGCGGCTTGACGTCGCCGCCCACCACGTCGAGCAAACGGGCATTGAAGCCCAGCTCGAAGCACAAATACATGATCGTCAGGACGATCAGGATCAAGGTCTGCCGGATCTGCAGACTGCGCAAACTCGCGGCCATCTTATTTCCTCAAATCGATGACGACGGGCTTGATCTCTTCGGCCTGGAAGATCATCGGCGCCGCCGGGGCAGCCGCCGCGGCACGCTGTGCAGGCTGGCTGAGGACGGCGGACGTTGCCGCCCTGGCTGCTGGCTCCTGGCGGCGCGGCTTGGCGCTGGCGCGGCTGCCCGTTTTCGGCGTGGCGGCAGGCGCCAGCGCGGCCGCCGGCGGCGCCGGGATCACGCGGCCGCTGTCATTGCCAGCCGGCATAGTGGCGATGGCAGGACCCGTGCCGCGCAAGGCGTCGTCGGCAAACGGCTGGGCGCGCGTATCGACGCCGGGCGGCACGGCCACGCTGGCGTTGAGCAGGCGGTTGTCCGTGTAGATCATGCGCGACAGGCGGTTGTAGTTGGGGAAGTCGATATTCAGCGAATTCCCGTCCGCCGCCAAGTCCACGCGGGGGCGGTCCTTGCAATTGCCGACCGTCCACTGCAGCACGTCCGTGCCCTGGAAAGCCAGCACTTCATAGCGGTAGGCACAGCCGCGCTCCTGCGTTTCCACGATCACCACCGTGCGCTCGCCCACGTTTTCCACGCGCGCCACGCGGGCCGTGATGGCGTTGGCCAGCGGCACGACGCGAAACGCCTGCGACAGCTTGATCGAATACTTGCCTTGCGGATCCTTGCGCAAGGTTCCTTCCGTGCCGTCGCGCAGGCGGAAGGTGGAAATCGGCGTGCCGAACAGCTCGGCCGTATCGAGGCCCATCAACACGCCGCCACGGCCGTTCGGCGTCATGGCGCAGCCCGTCAACAGGACGCCGGCGGCCACGCCGGCGATCAATTTGCGCCAGTGCGCGGATGCAAAATTCTTATACATTGTCATGCTTGATAACTTTCTTTTATTTCGGGGTCAGGGATTGATGACGGCCAGCGGATTGCCCGGGCTTGGCGGCGGCAAGACTTTCTGGCGGTCACGCGACAGCAAAGTAAAGGCGCCCAGGGTGTCCGGCCCGGCGACGATTTCCAGCTGCTCACGCTGCAGCCACGTGCGGATTTCCGCCTCCGTTGCCTCGGCGCGGAACAGCACGCGCGTGCGCACGCCCGTCTCGACGCCGCTGCCGCCGCTGCGGAATTCCCCATTGCCGACGACGGCGCCCTCTTTCGGCAGGAACAGCCATGCCGATTGCACCACCATCACGCTGGCAGCCACGGCCGTGACGATCTTCAGCCAGCGGTTGGCATTGGCCGCCTTTACAGGCTTCGATACCGGCGCGGCGGCATCGGCCGAAGCGATCTGCAATTGCTGCAAGCCCTGGCGCAGCAGTTGCCGGTAGGCCACGCGGCCATCCTTGCCCAGCTCGCTCGACAGCGGCGTGCCGGTCAAGGCGTAATCGTCGCCGGGCAGGGCCACGCGGGCGATCACGCCCGGCGCCGCCGTGGCGGCATTCGCGCGGCCATGCAGCTCCAGCCAGCGCGCCGCCTGCAAGCGCTCCTGGCTGAACACGCCCAAACAGGCGCCCAGGTCCGTCACGGCCAGGGTCACGGGCATGTCGCACAGCACCAGGCCCGCGCGCGGGTCGGCGGGCGCGTCGCGCTCCTCAACCACGAGGCCGCAGGCGTCCGCATACGCCGTGTCCGGCGTGACGAGCCAGCCGCGCCAGCGCTGCCGCGTGCTGTCCCACGCGTCGAGCAGCACGGCGCCGAAGCCGGGACGCCGCGCCAGCAGGTGAATCTGCCCACCGGCGATGGGCCGCGCGGCCAGCGGTGCGGCGTCGCTGCGGCGCGCAAAACGTTGCATAACGTGTTCCGGCACGGCAATGCCGCGCCAGTCGGGCGTATCGCCGGCCACCTCGCCGTCCAGCAGTTCGGCGGAAGATGGGGGCGACGGCAGGCGCGCGGCAACGATGGCCAGCGAGGGCGTCAATGCAGTCATGCCGATGGCCTTTCATCAGTGTTCGGGTGGGTGGACGCGGGGTCCATGTGCAGGGATAACGCGGCCACGCACAAAATATCCAAAACTATTTGCGCCGCCTGCAGATCGCGCGCAGCCAGGGCTTCTCCCACGCGCAGCTTGAGCAGGTTCAAGACCCAGCTGCCCAGCAAGGTGGCGCGGTGGGCGGGCTCGACGATCTGGCGTCCCGCGCTGGCAGGATCGCCCTTCTGCCTGTGCACCAGGCCTAATTTTCCGCCGTGGTAATGCGCGGAAGCGATCTGCTCGGCCAGTTCCTTGACGGGCATGCCGCCGCAGCCGCAATGGCGCAGCAGCAAGATCAAATCGTCGGGCAAGGTAGTGATGAACACGTCGGCCGCGTCGCGCACTTGCTGCGGCGTGAGCTGATAGTCGCGCAGCGGTTCCGCATAGGCGTCGGGTGCGCGCAGTTCGCAGCCTTCTTGCGCATCGGCATCTTCATCATCGCGCTGCTTGCGCAGCTGGTCGATGATGAAGCGCTTGAAGTACAAAAACAGGGCACCGACATGGTGGGGCGCCGCGTCGCTGTCGCCGTGCAGGACTTTTTCAATGAAGAACTGGTGGCGCAGATCGGCCAGCGAGTCGCCCAGCGACGCCGCCTCGCGCGGACGGCACGGCGTCAGCGCGGCGATGACGCGCTGGTAAAACTCGCCCAGTTCGCCTTGTGTCAGCTGCTGGCGGCGGGTCCAGAAAGCATGAATCCGTTCAAATTGTTCCGATTGCAAAGCCGGTCCGATCGTGTGTTGGGCGGCACGCGCCACTGGCCGGCGACGATGTACACCGTGCGCTGGCCAGACAAGAGAAACTTGTCAGTAAGGTAAAATGCATTTAAGCAATTTTCTCATATCACAGTAAAAATCGCTAACTTTTGTTACTTTCACGACAATTCCCGAGACGCCGATGCATCGCCTGATTCCCCTGTTTTTCAGCCTCATCTTTTTACTCTGCGGTAACGTCGTGCAGGCGGCCGTGGGCAACGCCGCCAGCGGCCCCGGCAAGCGCATCGCCCTCGTGATCGGCAATGCGGCCTATCCGCAGCCTCTATTGAATCCCGTGAACGACGCGCGCGCCATGGCCGAGCGCCTGCGCCGCCTGGGCTTTGAAGTGCTGTTGCGCACGGACATCAATGCGCAACAGCTGCAAAAGGCGTCGGCCGAGTTTTCCACGCAGGCGCGCGGCGCCGATATCGCCCTCGTGTTTTACGCAGGCCACGGCGCGCAGGCGGGCGAGGCAAACTATGTATTGCCGCTGGGCGCCAACATGAATGCGCTGAGCGCGGCCGCCATCGCCGCGCAGGGCGTGTCCGTTTCCAGCCTGGCCGGCGACTTGCAGCGCACGGGTGCGCGCGGCGCCGTGCTGATCCTCGACGCTTGCCGCCAGGAATATACGCGCGGCGGCGCCGTGGTGGTTCCCGGCGGCGGCAATGCAGCCAGCCACGGCTTTGCCGACACGCAAGCGCCACGCGGCGTGGTGATCGCCTATTCGGCCGGTCCCGGTGCCCTGGCGCGCGATTTCTGGTCGCCCGATTCGCGCAACAGCCCCTACACGAGCGCGCTGCTCGATGCACTCGATGCGCCCGGTTTGCCGATGAGCGACGTATTTTCGCAAGTGGCGGCACGGGTTGCCGCCATGACGCACGACGTGCAAAAGCCCCGCGTGTCGTTTGGCGAAACGTCGGCGCGCCTGGTGCTGAACATGGGCAGCGGCAAGGGCGTCAGCCAGGCAACGCCAGGCGTGCTGGCTGGCGCGCAGGGCGGCATGCGGGCGCCTGCGCCAACGGTGGAAAAGCCGGCCGCACCGGGCGCCAAAGTGTGGCCAGGCAACGTACTGCAAGACATCAACTATGAAATCCGCATGCAGATCGCGGCCCGTCCATTTCCCCGCCAGCAACTGGAAAAGCGCGCACGCGGCGGCGATCTGGTGGCGCTGACGGCCCTCGGCTATGGCATCGGCGGCGGCGACGCTGGAATAAAACAGCCGAAGGCGGGCATGCAGTGGCTGGAAAAGGCGGCCGCAAAAGACTTTCCGATTGCCCAGACCTATCTGGCGGAATTGCTGATGGTCAAGGGCGATCCCGCTTCGCTGAAACGGGCGGGCGTGCTGCTGGACGCGGCATCGCAAGCCGGCTACAGCCCCGCCCATGCGTATAAATTCGACCTGGCGCGGCGCACGGGCGCGCCGCCGCAGGATGCGGCCCGGCATTTGCAGGATGCTTTCATGGGCTTGATGAAGGATTACCAGGGCGCCGCCAAGGACATGATGCAGCCGCCAAAAAAATAATTCAAAATAATTTTGGATTTCCCTGAACTGCCCCCGTTATCCGTGGGTACATGCAATAGAGCATGACAGTGACCAGGGAAATCTCATGCAACCATCCAGCACGGCAGCAACCATTACCACCGGCCAGCGCGGCCGCATCCTCGCCTACCAACCGAGCGGACAGGGTTCCGTCAGCGTGGCCGGCATTCAACATGCGTTCGACGTGGCCACGCACTGGCGCTCGGACGTGGCGCCCGCCATCAACGCCGTCGTCGACGTGCGCTTCGATGAGGCCGGCAGCCTCGCCACCGTCAGCGCCGTGGCGACACAGCAACTGGCGCAGGAAGAAATGGCCGGCGCGGCGAAACTGGCGCGCGACAAGGGCCAGCAGCTGTGGGGCCAGGCCGTGTCCGCCCTGGGCATCAAGGTGCTGGCCAGCCTCGGCGTCCTGATCGCCGGGGCCTTTATCTTCAACACCATCGGCATCCGTTTGTTCGCTTCCGTCTCGCGTACCTATTGGCAGTTGCTGGGTCTGTCCGCAGACAGCCTGGAAAGCTTTGCCCGCGATGGCGGCGGCGGTTTTACGTCCGCACAATTTTTCTTCCTGCTGGCCATTGCCGGATGCTGCGCCACCATGGTTAGCCGCCACCCGAAAGCGGCGCTGGGCAAGTGCGCGCCCTTGCTGTTCATCGTCATCCACAGCAGCTTGCTGTTCATCAAGATCAAGGGCGCCGTCAGCGATGCGGGCAGCGCCATGGGCGGCATCATGGGCACCCGCGCAGCCCACATGGCCGAGCAGATGGCCAGCGAAATGCTGGGGCAAGTGTGGCAAGGACTCTCGTTCGGCATCGGTTTTTACCTGGTGCTGGCTTCTTCCATCGTCCTGGCCGCTTACGGCGTCGGCGAATACAAATGTAAAACCATTGGCTAAGCCACCTCTACACATTCATTGAAGGAAATATCATGCAACGTACCCTGTCTACCCTGCTCGCCATCGCCGTCCTGCTGTCCGCCTGCGGTAAAACAGAGACCACCACACCGGCCGCCTCCGCCCCCGTCGCCGCGAATGTCGCCGACCTGGCCGCGAAAGCGCAAGTGAAGGCGGCTGCCGCCAACCTGCCGCAAGCGGACGCAGCCACGCCAACGTCCAGCTATGTCGACATCACGAGCGGCCACCAGTTGATGTACAGCTACCTCGCCCTGTCCGGCGTGCCGCCCGACTACGCGGCCGTGGCGCAGCGCATCTCGCGCGAATATGCGGGCAGCAACGACGCCTTCCGCAAGCAGGAAGTGCTCGACGCGCTGAAACCGCAGATCGACGCCAAGGTCAGCGAAGCGAAAACCAGGCGCTACCTGCGCTACCAGATCAATGGCCAGGGCGCGCTGTCGCCGTACGCGATGGACAAGGCCGCCTTCCCCGCCAAGTTCGCCGACGCGGGCACGTATTACTACATGTACGACAACGGCGACTACAAGCTGGCGTTCACGAATGGCGACGGTTATTCGCTGTTGAAAATGGACCAGGAGGCGGCCCGCAAGATCGAAGCGGCCCGCAGCAGCTACAAGGACTTCGCCATCGTCGTGTATGCCTACGCCCAGGAAGCGGACATGGCCAGCAACCAGGTCAAGGCGCAGATCGTCAAGGTGGCGATCAAGCTGAACGGGGAAGAAATTCCCGTCAGCCAGGCACGGTAGAACGCGCTCGGTTACACTGTTCGCCACATTGCATCGGGATCGGGATCGGGACATATGGGCGAACAGACACTGGCGGAACAACATCTGGCAAACGGGCAACGGCTGCAGCAGGCGGGCAAGCTGATCGAAGCGATCAACGCTTACCAGGCCGCGTATAAACTGAACCCTACCCTGGCCGAAGCGCAGCATTTCCAGGGACTGGCGATGCTGGAACTGGGGCAGGGCGCCATCGGCCTGGGTTTGCTGAAACTGTCGCTCAGGCAGCAGCCGGACAACGCCCTGTTCCATTACAACCTAGGCAACGTGCTGCGCGGCACGGACAGCGAGGCGGCGCTGGCCAGCTACGCCACGGCGGCGCGGCTGGCGCCGCACGAGCATGATTTCGCCATCAGCCATGCGGAATTGCTGATGGGGAAACAGCGGCTGATGGAGACCATCGCCGAACTGGAACGGGCCCACGCCCTGCGCCCGCAGCGTTGGCAAACCCTGCAGGGACTGGCCGAGCTGTACTACCGCACGGGACAGCAGGAACTGGCGTTGGAACGCTACGCGCAAGGCCTGGCGCTGCACCCGGCGCTGGCGCAAACGTGCCGCATCGGCTTTGCCAGCCCCGGCACGGAAAACACGGAACGGCTGACGGCGCCCGACGTGCCGGCAAGCTTGCACGATTTCCTGCGCGAAACAGATTTGCACATCCTCGACGATTTCCTGCCCGACCCTGTTGCCTGGCGCGCGCAAGCACTGGCGTTGCCGTTCGAGCAGCAGCGCTATGCGGGCCAAAACTATCCGGGCAGCCAGACAGCAGGCCAGCCCAGCCAGGCCATCATGGAACGCATCGCCACTGCGCTGGGCCGGCCCATTCGTTTTATCTCGCCCGACAACGGTTCCTACCGCCTCAGCTATGCGGACGCCATGGCGCGCACGGATATTCACGTGGACAATGAGACGGGCAATAATTTTAATTTCTATGCGGGCGTGCTGTATCTGAACCCGCCCGAGCAGTGCCAGGGCGGCACCACCTTCTGGCGCCACCAGCCCAGCGGCTGGTACCGGCGATTACCCGAAGCGGACGTGAAAGCGGGCGGCTACGCCAGCTTCAAGGATTTCCAGAAGCGCTGGCTGCCGAACAGTAAAGTGCAGAAATTCAACGACTTGCAGGAACAACGCGACAGTTGGCAAGCCCTGCTGGAAGTACCGATGTGCCACAACCGCCTGATCGTCTACAAGGGACACTACTTTCACTCGATCAGCAATGTGTTTGGCGACACGCCGGAGAATGGGCGATTGGTGCAGCTATTTTTCTTTGAAGTGCCCGATTAAACGCCATGGGTAATTGTCGGATTACGCGTTCCGCTAATCCGACCTACGCATGCATGTGAACGGTAGGTCGGATTAGCGCGCAAGCGCGTAATCCGACACAGCCACCACCGCGTCGAGTCAATACATATCCGCCGCCGTCGCCCGCACAGCTTTGAGCAGCATATCCGCCCCCGGCGACAGCAAATGATCCTGCTGCCTGATGATGCCGAACGCATCCATCTTGCACGGCAGCTCGATGGGCAAGATGCTCAGCACGTTCAGCGATTCGTAGTAGTGCGCCACTTCCGTCGGCATCACATGCAAGGAATCCGTCTGCTGCAGCAGCGACGTGATCAGGAGCAAGGCGGTCGTGTCGACCACATCCACGGGCGGCTCCAGGCTGGCGCGGCGGAACATCATGTCGAAACGGTGGCGCAGGATGCTGCCTTGCGGCGGCAATATCCACGGCTGGCCCGCCAGGTCCTTCAATTGCAAATTCTTGCGCGACAACAGCGGATGGCCATTGCGCGCCACGGCGCTGGCCGGCTCTTCCGTCAATTCCTCGTAGATCAGCCCCGCGCTGCTTTCCTTTTCCAGGATGCGCCCGATCATGAAGTCCAGCGTGCCGTGCTGCAGCATGTCCATCAGGGTATTGCTGTGCTCCAGATGCACCCCGATGCGCATCAACGGTGCCTGCTGCTTGATGCGGGCAATCGCGCGCGGCAGCAAGGCCATGGCCGGGGTCATGATGACGCCCACTTCCACCTGGCCCGTCAAGCCCGACTTCAGGGCGACGATATCGTCATGCGCCAAGGACAGGCTCGTCAGGGCCATGCGCGCGTGGCGTATCATCGTCTCGCCGTAGATCGTCGGCTCCATACCGCGCGGCAACCTGTCGAACAGGCGCACGTCCAGCATCTCTTCCAGGTCCTTGATCTGCTTGGACGCGGCCGGCTGCGTCATGTGCAATTCTTCCGCCGCGCGGTGAATGTTGCGCTGCTCGTCAAGGGCGATCAACAACAGCAATTGCCGCGTCTTCAGGCGGGCTCGCAAGAACCAGTTGGGGTTGAGGGTATCCATGAATAAATCATATCATGATCGATATCAGTTTTAATTCAATATCGATGTTATAGATATCGGTATGTCTCCTTTTTATACGTGGTCAACAAGCGTTCACAATGCCTTGCAGGCAGCGCTGGGGTTGGCGGCCGGGCCAACCGTTTGCGCGATGAATTCGATGGTGCCGTCCGGCTTGTATTTCAGCTCCTCAACTGCAACGGAACGCCGGTATTCTCCGCCGCCGGGCAACTTGTCATTGTGATAGAAGATGTAGGACTTGCCATTGAATTCGATGATGGCCTGGTGAATGGTTTTCACGACGGCATTCTTGTCCATGATGGTGCCGCGAAAATGCCAGGGACCCGTCGGCGTCGGGCCCGTCGAATACGCCGTTTCCTCGGGGAAGTTACGCGAGTACGACAAATAATACGTGCCCGCATGCTTGTGCATGTAGGCCGCTTCCGTGAACGCATCCATGCCGAAGGTCAGGATCGGGCCGTCCAGCTCCGTCATGTTGGACTTGAGCTTGGCGTATTTCAAGACCGTGTTGCCCCAGTAAATGTAGGCCTGGCCATCCGTGTCGATGAAGACGGCCGGGTCGATATCGTCCCAGGGAATGGCCGTCTGTTTCGTCATGTCGTTCGTGATCAGGGCGCTGCCGCGCGCGTCGACGAACGGGCCGGTCGGGCTGTCGGACACGGCCACGCCGATGGCCTTGCCGGGGATGGTTTTATGGTCGACTGTGGAGTAAAAATAATACTTGCTGCCGCGCTTGACGATGTCGCCGGCCCACGCATCCTTGCCGGCCCAGGCGAAGGTGGAAAAGCGTACGGGCGAGCCATGATCCGTCCAGTTCGCCATGTCGCACGAGGAATACACGCGCCACTCGTGCATGCGGTAATCCGTATCCGTGGCGCTCGCTTCATCGTGGCCCACGTACAAATACACCCTGCCATTGTCGACCAGCGCGGCCGGGTCGCCCGTGTAGATATCCTTGACGATGGGGTTGGCCGCCTGCGCGCCGAATGGGGCGCAGGCGAGCGCCGCCGCCATGCCGATGGTTGCGGCAAGTTTATTCTTTTGAAACATGCTATTAACTCCGATTGGTATTCTTCTGGCCCATGGCCATCAGTCTTTGCACGACGCAAAAGACGAACAGCAAGCCGCCGATGACGATCTTGGTCCACCACGAGCTGAGCGTGCCATCGAAGGCGATCAGGGTCTGGATGGTGCCCAGCACGAGCACGCCGGACAGCGCGCCCGCCACATAGCCGTAGCCGCCGCTGAGCAGGGTGCCGCCGATGACGACGGCGGCAATCGCGTCCAGTTCCGTGCCTTGCGCATGCAAGCCATAGCCGGACAGCATGTAGAACGAAAACAGCACGCCACCCAGCGCGGCGCAAAAGCCGCTGAAGGCGTAAATGAACACCTTGGTGCGGCCCACGGGCAGCCCCATCATCAGGGCCGACTGCTCATTGCCACCGATCGCATACACGGCGCGGCCGAATGGCGTGGCGTGCGCCAGCCAGATGGCCAAGAGCAACGTGATCACGGCGATCACCACACCCGGCGAGACAAAACCGCCCAGGAAACCCAGCTGCGTTTGCGACATGGCCACGAACAGCGGATCGTCGATGGTAATCGAGTTGATGCTGATCAGATAGCACAGCCCGCGCGCCAGAAACATGCCGGCCAGTGTGACGATGAAGGGCTGCAATTTGAAGTAATGGATCAGCGCGCCCATGCCGGCGCCAAAGACGGTGCCCAGCGCCAGCACGGTGACGATCACCAAGAGCGGCGGCCAGTGCGCCACGTTGAGCAGCCAGGCGGCGATCATGGTCGACAGGGCCAGCACGGACCCGACGGACAGATCGATGCCGCCGGAGACGATGACGAAGGTCATGCCGACGGCGATCACCAGCAAAAAAGCGTTATCGATCAACAGGTTGAAGATCACTTGCGTCGACAGCAGGCCCGGATAGGCGGCGCCACCGAGGCCCAGCATCACCACCAGCAGCAAGACCGTGACGAGCGAGGTGAAATACGGGGTATGCAGCAAGCCCTTCATGCTTTTCTCCGATGCAGCAATTGCTTGAATTCCGACGATTGCGACAGGCAGACGAGGAAGACGACGACCGACTTGACGACCATGTTCACCTCGGGCGGCACGCCCAGTGAATAAATGGTGTAGGTCAGGGTCTGGATGATGAGCGCGCCGATCATGCTGCCGACTAAGCTGAACTTGCCGCCAGCCAGCGAGGTGCCACCCAAAGTGACTGCCAGGATGGCGTCCAGTTCCAGCATCAGGCCTGCATTGTTCGCGTCGGCGCTCTTGATGTTCGAGCTGATCATCAGGCCCGACAGGCCCGCGCAGGCGGCGCAAAAGACGTAGACGAAAAAGATCAGGGTCGCCGTCTTGATGCCCGCCAGGCGCGCGGCGACGGGGTTGATGCCGACGGCCTGGATGAACAGGCCCAGGGCCGTCTTGCGCATCAGCACGGCTGTGATGATGAACACGGCAGCGACGAGGAACAGGGAAAACGGCAAGCCGAACAGGTAGCCGCTGCCGATGAAAAAGAACGGTTGATAATAGACGGTGACGATCTGCCCATCCGTCAGCAATTGCGCCAGGCCACGTCCCGCCACCATCAGGATCAATGTCGCGACGATGGGTTGCAAGCCGAGTCCCGCCACCAGCACGCCATTCCAGGCGCCGCACAGCAGGGCCGCGCCCAAGGCGGTCGCCAGGGCCCAGCCCATGGGGATGTTGCTGACATAGGTCGGCACGCCGTTGTCCATCACCATGGTGCCGCCGATCAGCATGGCGGCCACGGTGCCGGACAGGGCCACGACGGCGCCCACGGAAATATCGATGCCGCGCGTGGCGATGACCAGGGTCATGCCCAGGGCCGCCAGCATCAGCGGGGCGGCACGGTTGACGATGTCGATCACGCTGCCATACAGGTGGCCGTCGCGCACTTCCAGGTGGAAAAAGCCGGGGATGGCAAAGAAGGCCACCAGTAACAGCAGCAACAGCGCGGCCAGTGGCCGGCTCAAGGGGTGATGCAGAACGGTATGCAAGGCGGACGTACCCGTAGTGGAAGCCGGACGCGCCAGGGGCGCGTTCGATGGCGTGGATAAACTCATGTGGCGTCTCCGGCGATCACTTGCAGCACGGAGCTATCGTCGAGCTCGCCGCGCGCATAGTCGCCGCAGGCCTTGCGGTCGCGCATGACGAGGATACGGTCGCTGCAGCGCAGCACTTCCGGCAGCTCCGACGAGATGAACAGGATGGCCATGCCCTTGCGACAGAGTTTGGCCACATAGCTCATGATTTCCTGCTTGGCGCGCACGTCGATGCCGCGCGTCGGTTCATCGAGAATCAGCATGGCCGGCGACGTCACCAGCCAGCGCGCCAGCAAGGCTTTCTGCTGATTGCCGCCCGACAGGCTGCCGATCGGCGTTTCGATGCTGGCCGTCTTGATGCCGAGCGCCTTCACATACTCATCGGCCAGCGCCTGCTGGCGTTTGAACGGGATGGCGCGCAGCAAGCCCGTGCGGGCCTGCAAGGCCAGGATGATGTTTTCACGCACGGACAGCGACAAAATCGCGCCCTCGTGCTTGCGGTCCTCCGAGCAAAAGCCGATATCCTGGGCAATCGCGTCGCGCGGCACGTTGAACTGGCGTATCTTGCCCTGCATGACGATGCTGCCGGAATCGGCCTTGTCGGCGCCGAACAGCAAACGCGCCAGTTCCGTGCGGCCCGAACCGAGCAAGCCGGCCAGGCCCAGTAATTCGCCCTGGCGGATGTGGAAATCCATGGGCAGCAGGGCGCCCTTGCGGCCCAGTCCCTGCGCTTCGAGCACAGTCGGACCGAAGCTGGCGGCGCCCGCCTCTTGCGCCAGGTCCAGCGTTTGCTCCTGCGTGTCGGCCGCCACGCCGATCATTTTATTCACCAGCGCCAGGCGCGACAGTTCGCTGCACGCATACTCTCCCTCGCGCTCGCCATTGCGCATGACCGTGATGCGGTCGGAAATGGCGTAGGTCTGGTCGAGGAAGTGGGTCACAAACAGAATCGCCATGCCCTGCTCGCGCAGGCGGCGCAGCACGGAAAACAGCAGATTGACTTCCGCCTCATCGAGGCTGGACGTGGGTTCGTCGAGGATCAGCACGCGGGCCGAAATGTTCAGCGCGCGCGAAATGGCCACCATTTGCTGGATGGCCAGCGGAAAGCTGGACAATTGCGCCGTGACATCGATATCGATCTGCAATTGCTGCAGCAAGGCACGCGCCTGCTGCTGCATGGAACGCCAATCGATGGCGCCGAAGCGGCGCGGATAGCGGCCAATAAAAATGTTTTCCGCCACCGACAGGTTCGGGCACAGATTGACTTCCTGGTACACGGTGCTGATGCCGAGCAACTGGGCATCCGACGTGGACGCGGGGGCGATGGGTTTGCCATCAAGCAAAATCTGGCCGCTGTCGGGCGTGTAGACGCCCGTCAGCACCTTGATCAGGGTCGATTTCCCGGCGCCGTTCTGCCCCATCAAGGTGTGCACTTCGCCCGGATACAGGCGCAGGGCAACGTCGCTGAGGGCTTTGACGCCGGGAAAGGACTTGCTAATGCCGCGCAACTCCAGCAAGGGAGCTGGCGCGGCGTTGTGTTGCGCTTGCGTATTCATCATGCGGCAAGCTTAGTACTTACGGTTCGGGAATTCCTTGGCGGCCACCTCGGCAGGGAACACGCCTTCCACCGTCGTGATGCGCGCTGGCACGGGCTTGCCGGCCACCACATCGCGGGCGATCGACATCAATTGCGGACCCAGCAGCGGGCTGCATTCCACGGTGACGTTCAGCTTGCCGGCGATCATGGCCTCGAACGCGCCTTTGACGCCATCGATCGAAATGATGATGATGTCCTTGCCTGGTTTCATGCCCGCTTCTTCGATGGCCTGGATGGCGCCGATGGCCATGTCGTCATTGTGCGCGTACAGCACGTTGATCTTCTTGCCCTCGGCCTTCAGGAACGCTTCCATCACTTCCTTGCCCTTGGCGCGCGTAAAATCGCCCGTTTGCGAACGGATGATCTTCAGCTTGGGATTCTTGCCGATGACTTCCTGGAAGCCTTCCTTGCGATCGATGGCCGGCGCGGAACCGACCGTGCCTTGCAGCTCGACGATGTTCAGTTGCGCGTCCGGGGTTTTCTTGGCGTGCTCGAGCAGCCATTGGCCGGCACGGCGGCCTTCTTCCACGAAATCGGAACCGATGAAGGTCACGTACAGCGATTTGTCGGTGACATTGACGGCACGGTCCGTCAGGATGACGGGAATCTTGGCGGCCTTGGCTTCGCGCAGAACCGTATCCCAGCCGGACTCAACGACGGGCGAGAAGGCGATCACGTCGACTTTTTGCGCGATGAACGAGCGCAGGGCCTTGACCTGGTTTTCCTGTTTTTGCTGCGCATCGGCAAATTTCAGGGTGACGCCATCTTTCTTGGCCGCATCCTTGATGGAGACGGTATTGGCGGTGCGCCATTCGCTTTCGGCGCCCACCTGCGAAAAGCCCATGACGAGGGGCTTGGCGGCAAAGGCGGAAGAAGTAGCGGACAGTGCCAACAACATGGCGCTGGCGAGGAGTGTGCGGCGTGTCAATTTCATTCTTGTCTCCAGTTTTTTTGGAATACCATCACAGCCGGATGCCGGATGGGCGGTTTTTTATGAACCCATGGTAGGAGAAAGCAACATAGCCATCCAATCAATTCTTTTTCGCTTGTGATATCGATTTACGTATCACCTGCCGCCCATCCCCTGGTCCACTTACCGTTTGGCCGCCGGCAATTGCCGGCTTTGATAGCGGTTCAAGTCGCGCGCATCGACTTGCGGCCAGCCATCCTTGTCCCACGTCATGGGCAGGATCTTGAGCTTCTGCAAATAGTTGTCCGCCGTTTCGTAGGCGTGCAGCACCAGGTAATCCTTGCCGTCAAACGTATAGGCGCTGTTGTGGCCGAGGCCTTGCCAATCCTTGTCGCCTTTCAGCAGCACCGTGCCGCCGCCCTGCGCCATGTCGCGGCCATCCTTGTCCAGGTAGGGGCCCGTCACGCTTTTTGAGCGTCCAACGGCCAGGTGATAGGTGCTTTTTTCCTTCTGGCAGCACAGGCCCCAGGAAACGAAGAGGAAGTAGTCGTTGCCGCGCCGGAAGATGAACGGCGCCTCGATTTCCTCGGGCGCCGGCTTGAATTCACCCGCGCGTGGCGGCAGGGGCACGCGGCGCGCAAGCGAGTGCCACTCTTGCGGTTCCGCAATACGGGTCCAGTCTTTGTTGAGTTTCACCAGCTTGATGCCATTCCAGAACGAGCCGAACGACATCCACGGCGTGCCCTTGGCATCGGTGATGATGTTCGAATCGATGGCGTTCCACTCGTCGCGCTCGGGCACCGATTGCAGCAGCATGCCCTGATCGACCCAGCGGTAGTCGGGCGAACGGGGATTCAAGGTCGTGTTGATGGTCACGCCGATGCCGGACGTGTTCTTGCCGAAGCCGGACACGGAGTAGTACAGATAATATTTTCCGTCGTGGAATTGCACGTCGGGCGCCCAGATATGGTCGTCAAAGCTGGGAGCAGCTGTTTTTGCCCACGTAGGCTGGCCCGCGAAGACGCGCCCTTCCGGCTGCCAGTCGAGCATATTTTTCGAACTGTAAAAGGTAATGCCGGGACCCGTGCTGTACAAATAATACGTGTCGCCTTCTTTCGCCATCACGGGGTCGTGCACGCTGACCTGGGCCGCGTGCGCGGCGGCCATGATCGCCAGGGTGCTCAGGATGGCGGCCATGCCGCGTGTCAATGTGTGCATCGTCTTCTCCAAAATGGTCAGCCGGCCCGTCATGCGGGCCGGCCTGATGAGTGACAGGTGAGCGACAGCTTAGTCGACGGCCACCACCACGACGGCCTTGGCGGGCACCGACACGGTCAGCTTGCCGCCTTGCGCCTTGGCATTAAACGCCACCGGTTGCACGGCTTGCGGTTGCGCAAAGCTGTTGACGGCATCCATCTTGCCTGCGGTCAGCACGCGGCCCGTCACGCTGGCCACTTGCTTGCCGGCCAGCGCCACGTTCACGTCGACGGCCTTGTGCGGGTTCGTGTTGACCAGCGACAGATACACCTTGCCATCCTTGCCGCGCGCGGCCGAGGCGCTCACTTCCGGAATGCTGACCTTGCCCAGGCTGTACTTGCCATTGCCCTGGATGGCGACCGGCAGCGAAGTGGCATCCTGGAACGGCACGTACATTTCAAACGCATGATACGTAGGCGTGAGGAAATATTTGTCCTTGTCGGTGATAATCATCGCCTGCAGCACATTGACCATTTGCGCGATATTCGTCATGCGCACGCGGTCCGCGTGGGCGTGGAAAATATTGAAGTTCAGGGCAGCAACGAGCGCGTCGCGCAAGCTGTTTTGCTGGAACAGGAAACCGGTGTTGGTGCCCGGCTCCACGTCGTACCAGGTGCCCCATTCATCGACGTACAAGCCCGTCTTTTTCGAGGGATCGTTCTTGTCGATGGCGGCGATATTGTTCTTGATCAAGCTATCAATGCGCAGGGTGCGGCTCAGGGTGGAAATCCACTCATTTTCGCCAAAGCCCGTGGCGGCGCCCTTCTTTTCCCAGACGCCCGTCGGCACCGTGTAGTAGTGGAAACTGATGGCGTCCATCATGTTCGGCTTGATTTCGCGGCTCAGGGTGCTGGACCAGCTGATGTCGTCGTCATTGCCGCCGCTGGCGATGAATTTCGGGCGCGCGCTTTCCGGCGTCTTCATGAAGGTGTGATAGTGCTTGTACAGGTCGGCATAATACTGCGGACGCATATTGCCGCCGCAACCCCAGGCTTCATTGCCGATGCCAAAGTAATCAACCTTGTACGGCTGGGCGCGGCCATTCTTGCGGCGCAGCTCGGCCAGGGTCGATTTGCTGTCCGACGTCATGTATTCCAGCCATTCGGACATTTCCTGCGGCGTGCCGGAACCCAGATTGCCGTTGATGTAGGTCTGCGCGCCCAGGAGTTCCGCCAGGTCGAAGAATTCATGCGTGCCGACGGCGTTCGATTCTTCCACGCCGCCCCAATTGGTGTTGACCTTGGTCGGGCGCTTGTCACGTGCGCCGATGCCGTCCTTCCAGTGGTATTCATCGGCAAAGCAGCCGCCCGGCCAGCGCACCAGGGGCACGTGCAACTGTTTCAGCGCGCCCAGCACGTCATTGCGCCAGCCTTTGGTATTCGGAATGGCAGATTCCGGTCCCACCCACATGCCTTCATAGATACCCGTACCCAGATGTTCGGCGAACTGGCCGTACACGTTCTTGTTGATCACGGCACCGGGCTTGGTCACGTCGATGGTGACACTGACGGGCGCGGCAAAGGCACTGCCGGCCATGGCCAGGCTGAGGGCCACGATGCTGGTATGGATGAATTTCATGCTGTCTCCTGTTTTTTAGTGAAAAGCAAGGGCCGGGATCAACCCGGCGATGGAATGGCGATGCCTCTCCTGCCGCGGGGTTGCGGCGGCAAGAGGGTGTTTCAAGATTGGAGGGCCGGTCAGCACCGGCGCGGATTGAACGATGCGCTAAGGCTTAGACCCAGCCGGCATCCACGATGAACTCCTGACTGGAGCACATCGCGCCGTCATCGGAGGCAAGGAACAGCACCATGGCGGCGATGTCCTGTGGCATCAGCTTGCTTGGCAAGCATTGGCTTTTCTTGATTTCCACTTCCGCCGCGTCGTCGACCCACAGGTCGATCTGGCGCTGCGTCATGACCCAGCCCGGTGTGACGGTGTTGACGCGGATATTGTGGGCGCCATAATCGCGCGCCAAGCCCCGCGTGAGGCCCACGACGGCCGCCTTGGTGGTGGCGTACACCGGGTAGCCGCCCGACTTCATGTGCCAGGAAATCGAGCTGACGTTGATGATGGAACCGCCGCCCTTGCGCTTCATGCCCTCGAAGACGGCCTGGCATGTGAAGAACATGGGACGTTGATTGATCGCAATACGCTCGTTCCAGTATTCCAGGGTGACGTCCTGCGCCTGGTGGCGCTGGTCGTTGGCGGCATTGTTGACGAGGATATCGAAGTCGCCCAGCTTGTCGGCCAGTTCAGCCATGACGGCTTGCAACGATGGAATATCCGTGATGTCGCAATGGCGAAAAATCGGCGCCGTCAGGCCCGCTTCGGCCAGACGGCGGCACAGGGCCTCGCTCGCTTCCACGGCGATATCGACAAACGCCACCAGCGCGCCCTGGGCGGCAAACTCCGCCACCAGGGATTCGCCGATGCCGCTGCCGCCACCCGTGATGAACACGCGCTTGCCCTGCAAACTGCCATATTTCGCCAATTGCTTCATCTTGTCTCCGCCTGTGTATTTTTATTTTTTGTGATTAAAGTTTACCCAGCACGCCATCGTGACGGCGCCAGATGCCCAGCGGATTATCGTCGCGCAGCGACTCCGGCAGCAAGTCTTGCGGCAGGTTCTGGTACGACACGGGACGCAGGAAGCGGTTGATGGCCGCCGTGCCCACGGACGTGCTGCGGCCATCCGACGTGGCCGGGAACGGGCCGCCGTGCACCATGGCCGTCGACACTTCCACGCCCGTCGGGAAACCGTTGGCCAGGATGCGGCCCACGCGGCGTTCCAGCACGGGCAGCAAGCGGCGCGCATCGTCCACGTCGCCGGCATCCATTTGCAGGGTGGCCGTCAGCTGGCCTTCCAGGCTTTCCGTGATCGCCAGCAATTGCTCGATGTCGCGGCAAGCGACCAACAGGGAAGCCGGGCCGAAGACTTCGTCACGCAGATCGTGCTTGGCCAAAAACGCTTCGCCCGACGTGACGAACAGAGCGGCGGCGCCCTTGCCTTCATCACCCGTGTTTTGCACCAGCGGCGTCACGTCGGCATGCTGCGCCAGAGCGGCAACACCCTTGGCATAGCTGCTGGCTATGCCGGCCGTCAACATGGTGGCGGCCGGCGCCGGCGCCAGCGCTTCGGCGGCAGCGGCGGCAAACGCCGTAAAGTCAGGGCCTTCCAAGCCCAGCACGAGGCCGGGATTGGTGCAGAACTGGCCCACGCCCATGGTCAGCGAGGCGGCAAAACCGCTGGCGATCGCCGCGCCACGGGCGGCCAGCGCTTGCGGCAGCACGAAGACGGGATTGATGCTGCTCATTTCCGCATATACGGGTATCGGTTGCGCACGTTCCGCCGCCACCTTAATCAGGGCGATGCCGCCCGAACGCGAACCCGTGAAGCCGACGGCCTGGATGGCGGGATGGGCCACCAGGGTCTGGCCGATGCCATTGCCCGTGCCCGTCAGCAGAGCGAACACGCCTGCCGGCAGCTTGCACAGGGCAATCGCTTTCACAATCGCGCGCGCCACCAGCTCCGACGTGCCCGGATGGGCCGAGTGGGCTTTCAGCACGACAGGGCAACCGGCCGCCAGGGCCGAGGCCGTATCGCCGCCGGCCACCGAGAAGGCCAGCGGGAAGTTACTGGCCGCAAACACGGCGACGGGGCCCAGGCCGACCATGCGCAAACGCAAGTCAGGACGCGGCGGCGTGCGGTCAGGCAGCGGGCTGTCGATGCGCGCATCCGTCCAGGAACCCTCGCGCAGCAAGCTGGCGAACAGTTTCAATTGACCGACCGTACGGCCACGTTCGCCTTCCAGGCGCGCGCGCGGCAAGCCGCTTTCCGTCATGGCGCGCACGATCAGGTCGTCGCCCAGCTCGAGGATTTGCGCGGCGATGGTGTCCAGAAAATCAGCGCGTTCCGCGTCGCTGGTGGCGCGGAACGGGTCGAATGCGACTTGCGCCAGGCGGCACGCCGCGTCGATTTGCGCGGCGTCGACCATGTGGAAAGCGGGCGCGATGTGGGCGCGCGCGGCCGGGTCCCACGCTTCGAAGGAGCCGCCATTGCCCTTGACGGCGACGCCGCCGATCAATGCATCACCGGTGATATTGAAACTCATAATGTGCTCACTTTCGCAAATTCGGTTGGGAAGACGTCGAGGCGGTTGCGCAAGGCAGGGCCAAAGGCCGGCGCTTCGATTTCAAAGGTTTCGCCCGGCGCCACGCTCACGCCATCGGCAAAGCTTAACGTTGCCGTGCCGAAGAAGTGTACGTGCACGTCGCCAGGGCGCTTGAACAGCGGATACTTGAAGTGATGGTGTTCCAGGTTGGCGATCGTGTGCGACATATTCTCTTCGCCGCTGACGAACGCTTTTTCCCAGCGCACATTGCCAGCCGCGTCCAGCACGCGCGAGGCGCCGGCGATATGCGCGGGCAATTCGCCCACCAGCAGGGCCGGGCCCACGCTGCAGGCGCGCAGTTTCGAGTGGGCCAGGTACAGATAGTTCTGGCGCTCCGTGATGTGGTCCGAGAATTCATTGCCGATGGCGTAGCCGACCCGGTAGGGCTGGCCGTCGTCGCCGATCACGTACAGGCCGGCGATTTCCGGCTCTTCACCGCCATCGAGGGCAAAGTCCGGCATGCGCAGCGGCTGGCCGCCGGCGCGCACGATGGAGCCGTCGCCTTTATAGAACCATTCGGGCTGGGCGCCGGCCGTGCCGTCAGCCGGCTTGCCGCCTTCCACGCCCAGGCGGAACATTTTCATCGAGTCGCTCAGGGATTCCGTGTCGCCGCCGATCTTCTTGTGCATGGCGTCGCGCGCGCCGGCGCTGCCCAGATGGGTCAGGCCCGTGCCCGTCACGTAGCAGTGCGCTTCATCGGCGTGGTCGAGCGGCGGCAGCACGCGGCCGGCAGCGGCCACGTCCGCATAGGAATGCGTGGCGGTGCCGACCGTGGCATTGACCAGGTCCGCCAAGCTCACCTTTTTGCGGATGGCGTCTTGCGCCAGCGCATACGTCGTGTTGTAGCCTTCGATGACGCGGATGGCGTCGTCTTGCAGCAGGCCGACGAGGCGGCCGCCGTGTTCATTCGTAAATTGCAGCAACAGCATGGGATTCTCCGCTTAGTGTGAGTGGCGCGGCACGGCGGAACCGCGATTGCCGACCAGGAAGTCGAAATCGCAGCCTTCATCGGCCTGCAACACGTGTTCGATGTACAGCTGCTGGTAGCCGCTCTTCGGCCCGGGCGCGCTGCCCAGTTCGCGGGCCGCCAGGCGCTCGGCGATTTCCGCGTCGCTGATGTCGATGTTCAGGCTGCCGTTGTGGCAATCGAGAGCGATCATGTCGCCATCCCTGACGATGCCCAGCGGGCCGCCGGCCATCGCTTCCGGCGCCACGTGCAGCACGACGGTGCCGTAGGCCGTGCCGCTCATGCGCGCATCCGAGATACGCACCATGTCGGTGATGCCTTGCGCCAGCAGTTTCGGCGGCAAGCCCATATTGCCCACTTCGGCCATGCCAGGATAGCCTTTCGGGCCGCAGTTCTTCATGACCAGCACGGAGTTCGCGTCCACATCCAGATCCGGATCAACGATGCGCGCCTTGTAATGTTCAAAATCTTCGAACACGACGGCCTTGCCGCGGTGCTGCATCAGGTGCGGCGAGGCGGCCGACGGTTTCAAGACGGCGCCGCGTGGCGCCAGATTGCCGCGCAACACGCAAATGCCGCCATCGGCCAGCAAGGGATTGTCCAAGGTGCGCACCACCTCGTCGTTGTAGATCGGCGCTTCGACGCAGTTGTCCCACAGCGACTTGCCGTTGACGGTCAGCGCATTCTTGTGCGGCAGCAGATCGCCCTCGCCCAGGCGTCGTATCACGGCCGGCAAGCCGCCCGCGTAGTAAAACTCTTCCATCAGGAAACGGCCCGACGGCAGCAAGTCGACGATGGTCGGCGTGCCGCGGCCTACCTTGGTCCAGTCTTCCAGCTCCAGCGGCACGCCGATGCGGCCGGCAATCGCCTTCAGGTGGATCACGGCATTGGTCGAACCGCCGATGGCGGCGTTGACCTTGATGGCGTTTTCAAACGCTTCGCGCGTCAGCACTTTCGACAGGCGCAGGTCTTCGTGCACCATTTCGACGATGCGGATGCCCGACATGTGGGCCAGCACGTAGCGGCGCGAATCGACGGCGGGGATGGCGGCGTTGTGCGGCAGGGACGTGCCCAGCGCTTCCGCCATACTGGCCATCGTCGAGGCCGTGCCCATGGTGTTGCAGGTACCGGCCGAGCGCGACATGCCCGATTCGGCCGACATGAACTGATGCAGAGTGATGGAACCTGCCTTCATCTGTTCGTGCAGCTGCCACACGGCCGTGCCGGAACCGATGTCCTTGCCATTGAGTTTGCCGTTCAGCATGGGGCCGCCGCTGACGACGATGGTGGGGATGTCGACGCTGGCCGCACCCATCAGCAGCGCCGGCGTCGTCTTGTCGCAGCCGACCAGCAGCACGACGGCGTCCATGGGGTTGCCGCGGATCGATTCTTCCACGTCCATCGACGCCAGGTTGCGCGTCAGCATGGCTGTCGGGCGCAAATTCGATTCGCCATTCGAAAACACGGGGAATTCCACCGGGAAACCGCCCGCCTCCAGGATGCCGCGCTTGACGTGCTCGGCCAGCTGGCGGAAATGTGCGTTGCAGGGGGTCAGTTCGGACCAGGTATTGCAGATGCCGATGATGGGCTTGCCGTGAAACTCGTGGTCAGGTATGCCCTGGTTTTTCATCCAGCTGCGGTACATGAAGCCGTTCTTGTCCTGCGAGCCGAACCACTCGGCCGAGCGCAGGGCTACCTTCTTTTTTGTCTCAGACATGCCATTCTCCTGGTTGTGCCATGCCGGATCTAATGTCGTCGGCCCGGGCAGCGATGTTGGAATACTAAAGAATCCTGCCATGCCTTTCCAATCAATTTTTAATGCGTTCCGATATCGAAAACGATATCCATCAGCACCAATGAAAACGCCCTGCGCGCGCGTGGCGGCAGGGCGTGGGCTGTTTTAGCGGCGGTGCTTACTCGGCGGAAAAGCGGTACACGGTTTGCGTTTGATACACCTGACCCGGGCGCAAAATAGTGTTCGGGAAGTGCGACTGGTTCGGCGAATCCGGGAAATGCTGGGTTTCCAGGCATAGCGCGCCGCGATAGCAGATGGCGCCTTGCTTGCCCTGCTGGCTACCGTCGAGGAAATTGCCCGAATAAAACTGGATGCCCGGCTCCTGCGTGTACGCCTGCATCACCCTGCCCGATTGCGGCTCGCGCACGGTGGCGGCCAGGTTCAGCCCGTGATCTGCCTGTTTATTGAGCACAAAGTTATGGTCGTAGCCGCGGCCGATGCGCAGCTGCTCATGCGGCAGAGCTATGCTGCTGCCGATGACGGTGCTCTGGCGCAAGTCGAACGGCGTGCCGGACACGTCCGCCAGTTCGCCCGTGGGGATCGACCCCGCGTCCACGGGCAGGTAGCGGTCCGCGTCGATGGACAACTCGTGGCCGAGGATATCGCCCTGCCCCGCCAGATTAAAATAGCTGTGGTTGGTCAGGTTGATCGGCGTGGCCTGGTCCGTCACGGCGTGGTAGCGCAGGTGCAGCGCATTGTCGTTGTCCAGTTCGTACACGACGGTGACGTCCAGCTTGCCCGGATAACCGTCTTCGCCGTGCGGACTGCTGCGCGTGAACGTGATGCCCACGGCATCGTCCCTGGTGAACGGCGCGGCTTGCCACATAACCTGGTGAAAGCCCTGATTTCCGCCATGCAAGTGATTCGGCGGGTTATTCACGGCCAGCTGGTAATCCTTGCCGTCCAGACTGAAACGTCCCTCGGCGATGCGGTTGCCGAAGCGGCCGATGACGGCGCCCAGGAAGGCGCTGTTGTGCAGATACGGTTCGATGCGATCAAATCCCAGCACCACGTCGGCAAAGCTGCCGTTGCGGTCCGGCACGTGGATTTCGCTGATGATGGCGCCAAAGTCGAGCACCTTGACTTGCATGCCGTGGCGGTTCGTCAGGGTAAATACGCTGACGTGCTGGCCATCGGGCAGGATGCCGAACGGCAATTGCGTCACTGAAACAGAATCAACTGGGGTCATGGCGTCGGTCCAGGTTTTACAGGGTCGATGAACGGCCAAACACAGGCATGCCTTGCGCATCCCAGCGCAACGGTTTGACAAAGGTGTGGCGATCCGGGTTCCACAGGGGGTCGCCAACGATTTCCGTGTAGGTGCGGGCATGGTACACCAGCAACACACCTTCGCCGGCCGTCGTGAAGCTGTTGTGGCCGGGGCCGTAGATGCCGTGCTCGTAGCAGGTGGCAAACACGGGCTCGGGCGACTTGCTCCACGCCGCAGGATCGAGCAGGTCGGACGTGTCATCGGCCCACAGCAAACCCATCGCGTAGTTTTCATCGGTGGCACTGGCGGAATAGCTGATGAAGATCTTGCCGTTACGCTTCAGCACGGACGGCCCTTCGTTGACCCAGAAGCCGCGAATTTCCCAGTCGAATTCAGGTTTACTCAGCATCACGGGCGGACCAGCCAGCTGCCACGGCGTGGCCATCGGCGCGATGTACAGGTTCGAATTGCCCTCGATGGCCACATCTTTCTGCGCCCACAAATAGTACAGCACGCCGTCGTGCTCGAACGTGGTGGCGTCCAGGCAGAAGGTGTCGATGCCCGTGTCGATCTGGCCCATGAATTCCCATTCGCCTTCCAGTGGATTCGCATTCGTATTGCGGATCGCATACATGCGGTGCTGGAACAGTTTATGTTTGATCTCGCGGCTTGGCGCGGCGGCGAAATACACATACCAGGCGCCCTGGTTGAAGTGCAGCTCGGGCGCCCACACCAGCTCGCTGTACGGCCCCGTTTCCGGTTTGTGCCACACGTCGACCGTTTGCGCGCCGGCCAGGCCGGCAATGCTGTCGGCGCGGCGCAGTTCGATGCGGTCGTACTGGGGCACGGACGCCGTAAAGTAATAGTAGCCGTCGCTGTGGCGGTAGATATGCGGGTCGGCGCGCTGTTCGATCAGCGGTTTCAAGACGTCTGCCATGTTGTTTACTCCATTCAATTATTCTTACGCCGCCACATAGCCGCGCTTGTGCATTTCCGATTTGACACCGCTGTAGTACTCGTCGCTGATGCGGTACTTGAACATCAGCAAGCCCATCAGCAAGTGGAAAAAGCCGGGGATGATCGACAGCATCAGGGCGATGCCGTTCAGGGCAAATTGCGTTTGCTCATGGTTGGGCTGGTAGTCGAAATACGCGAGCAGCACGCCGACCAGGCCGCCCGCGACCGCCATGCCCGCCTTCTGGCAGACGGAAATGCCGCCAAAGGCAAAGCCGGAGACGCGCTTGCCCGTCTTGACTTGACCGTAATCGATGGTTTCCGCGATGGCCGACCAGAACACGGGCGCGTGCAAGTCCACGACAAAGGACAGCAGGAAATACAGGGCGAAGGCCAGCACGGTATCGCTCGGCTTCACAAAGAAATAGATCGCCAGGCTGATCAGGGCGACGCCGATCTGCGTGTAGCGGAATAGTTTTACCTTGCAATAAAACTTGGTGATCCAGGTCGAAGCGATCATGGCCAGGATGGCGGCCACCACGCCCGTCGTGAGGAAGGCGGCCACGGTTTCCGTGCTACCGCCCAGATAGTATTTCGCGTAATAAATGGCGACCGAGCCGCGCACCACGTAACCGATGGTGCCCGTGACGCACACGCCGCACAGCACCAGCCACTGGTCGTTCTGCAGCAGCACTTTTAATTGCGCCAGCAACGATTGCTTTTCCACCACGTGCACGACGCGCTCGGTGGTGGAGAAATAGCAGAACAGGAACAGGGCCACGCCCATGACGGCCATCACGGCCATGGCCGCCTGGTAGCCGACGGCCGGGTTGCCGCCGCCCCAGCGCTGCGACAGGATCGGCACGACGATGGTCACCATGAAGGCGCCGATCTTGGCGAAGAACAGGCGGTAGCCGTTGGCCGACAGGCGGTCCTGCGGGTCGCTGGTCAGGCCGCTGATCAGGGAGATATACGGGATGCCCACGCCGGCCGTCATGATGGTCATCAGGATATACGTCGAGTATGCCCAGATCAGCTTGGCGTCATACTGCCACTCGGGCGTGCTGAAGACAAAGAAGACGCTGACGCCATACGGCACGGCCAGCCACAGCAGGTATGGACGGTAGCGGCCCGAGGCAAAGCTGTAGCGGTCGGTGATCTGGCCCATGACCAGGTCGGCGATGGCGCCGATGACTTTCACGGCCACGAACAGCAGGGCCAGGTCGGTGGTTTTCAAGCCATAGATATCGGTATAGAAAAAGGTGATGATCAACATCATCGACGAGATGACGACATTGAGCGCCATGTCGCCGGCGCCGAAGCCGACCTTTTCAACGGTAGATAATTTTTGCGTCTCCATGCTTTCCGTCCATTCTTTTTATGATGAATCGTGCGTGACTGCCCAACTGACAGGGGCGTTGCCGGCCGAAACCATGGCAACGCCCTTGATTTTTTACTGTGCGACCAACTTACATTTTCCAGCGCAGTGATAACCCTACCGTGCGGTCATAGCGGCGCGTATCGCGCGGATACACGCCCGCAGTGTTCCAGTAATCCTTGAACTTGGTGTCGAGCAAGTTATTGCCGTCGAGGGTCACGGTGAACTGGTCGTTGATCTTGTACGACAGCGAACCGTCGAGCTGGGCCGTCGGCGCCACTTTCAAATCCAGGCCGGGGCCGCCCTGGTTGTAGCTGTCGATGAATTTCGAGCGCCAGTTGTAGGCCAGGCGGCCCGACCAGGCGTCTTTTTCATACAGCAGCACCAGGTTGTAGGCATAGCGCGACACGCCCGTGATGGCGTGGCTGCCCGTCTCGTCGTCCGTGGTGCCGCTCATGTAGGTGCCGTTCGCTTGCAAGCCCAGGCCGCTCAACAGGCCCGGCAAGCCGTCATAAAACTGCTGGTAGCCAATTTCCAGGCCCTGCAGCTTGCCGGCGGCCGTGTTGTACGGGCGGTCCACGTCGTAGGTCTTGCCGGCAATGGTTTCGCTGGAAATGCGTTGCTGGATATAGCCGTCGAACTTGTGGTGGAACACGGTGGCCGTGACGGAACCGGCCGGCGCGAAATACCATTCCAGTGCCGCGTCAACATTGTCGCCCGTGACTGGTTTCAAGTTCGGATTGCCGCCCGCACCCGTCGCCTTCACCGTTTCCGTCGAATTGACGAGGGCCACGCCCGGGTTCAGCTGGGAAAAGCCGGGGCGGCTGATGGTGCGGCCCGCAGCGAAGCGGCCGACCAGATCCGAGCGCAGCTTGATTTTCAGGGCCACGCTCGGCAGCACATCGGTGCTGGCCGTGTCGCTGATGACAGGCGTGTAGACGCCATCTTGCGAACTGTTGCCTTGCAGGCTTTGCTCGGTGCGCACGACGCGCACGCCCAGGGTGCCGTCGACGGGATATTCGGCCAGCTTGAAGGCGATTTTCGCCTTGGTATAGATGGAATACGTCTTTTCCGTATCCTTGAAAAACGAGCCCGGGTCCATGGCGCGCGCCGCGCTGCTGCCCGTGACGGCTTCGCGGATGGTGCCCGTGTTATTGAGCAGGAAGCTGGCGCACGGCGTGTACCACTGCTTCAAGCCATAGTCGGGGCCGCCACTGGACATCGGTTCCGACAAGCAATTGAGGCCCGGAATCGACGTCACGCTCTGGCGGCCGAACGGAAACGCGGCGCCGGACACGTCCGGTGCTTCCGCATTGCCCTCGAAACTCTTGATTGATTCGGCTTCGCGCTTCACGCCGCGCAGGCCGACGCTGATTTCCTTGAAAATGCCACCGGCGCTGGGCGTGTACGCCAGGTCGGCACGCACGTCGTTCGAACTGCCCTGGTCCTTGCCGTAACGGTCGAAAAAGCCCTTCAGATAGTAATTCGACGGATCTTGCAAATCGCTGCCCGTGTAGTCGACGTGCAAGGTGCCGTTCTGGTTGGTATTGACGCGGGCATTCGGCACGACGGTAATCGCGTCGAGAATCGGATTGCGCCAGGCATACGTGCTCTTGGTGCTGGCCACTTCCGACGTGAAACGCCATTCGGGGTTGATATCCCACAAGCCGCCCACGGCAAATTGATGCGTCTTCGTCTGATTCTTGTTCGCCTGCGTCGACATGATGGTGTTGACGTTGGTGGACGTGAGCGTTTGCAGCTGGTTGGTGCCGGGAATTTTTGTTGCGGACACAGGCGTTCCCCACCATGGCAAGCCGACAAAGTAATCGGACTCGGCATCGAGCAGGAAGCGCGTGGCCATGCCTTCCGCGTACAACTCGACGTCGGCGTTCGGCCGCCATTGCAGCACGGCATTGGCGGTGGTGCGGCGGCGGTCGCCCTTGATCGGCAGCAAGCCCACCTGATCCGGCCCCGTCAAACCCGGCGACAGGAAGCTTTTATCCACGGGCGCCGTATTGAACGCGCGTTCCTCATGGTAGCGGTGCTGCTGCTGCGACAAGCCCAGCAGCGCGCCCACTTCGCCAATACTCGTCTTCCAGCGGTTCGACAGCATGCCGCTGATGTTCGGGTCGGTGGCCTTGGATTTGTCGCTGTAGACGGCGCGCGTATTCACGCTGGCCGTGAAATCCTTGAAATCGAACGGACGGTTGGTGCGCACGTCGATGATGCCGGCCACGCCGCCTTCGACCTGGTCCGCGCCCTGCGACTTGTACACGTCGACACGCTGCAGCATGGTGGCGGGAATGTCGGCCAGGTTGACGTAGCGGCCCGTGGTGGTGAACAGTTCGCGGCCGTTGAGCAGGGTCGTGACATCGCGCAAGCCGCGGATCATGACGGCGCTCGCCTCGCCCGAATCGCGGCGGATCTGGATGCCGGAAATGCGCGCCAGGGTTTCGGCCACGTTGTTATCAGGAAATTTTCCGATGTCGTCGGCCACGATGGAATCGATGACCTGATCCGAGCGCATCTTGATCTGCTGGGAATTCTGGGCCGAGCGGCGCACGCCGCTGACGGTCACGACCGACACTTCCGCCGCCGGCTCGGCACTGGGATCAACCGCCACCGCATCCTGCGCCCAGACCGAAGCCGTGCTCAGCAAGCCAGTACCGGCCAGTGCCGCAACGGCTGCCTTCAAGGTGAATGGACGAGGGGAAGTGGCCGCGAGCGGGCCGGTGGCGTTGCGCATCATGAATCTCCAGATATTGTATTGATATTTTTTGTATCGCTTGCATGTCGTTCGCATGCTCGGCGTTTATCTTAGGGGCTGGGCGATAATCTCTCCAATCAATTTTTCCACTGTTTCGATATCAATATTGATATCAGCGGCTGAAGGACTTTGGAGGTTGTAAACAGACAACGGCAGGGGCGTCAGGGACAAAAAAGTGACGGGAAGAGCGAATATGGAGGAGGACGCTGGGGCCTGACGAAAGTAGTGCCCTTGCTGGTGAAAGGCATACTGAGGGAAAACGACGGTAATTCCTCGAAAGGCGCCGAATGGGCCTTGCATGTACTGACGGATAGTGCCTTGGTCACAGGCCGGAATCCGGCCTCGTCGGGAGCGGCGGCGCGGACATTGTTGAATGTAACCCTCAGCCCAAACGGCCAGGGTGGGCCGTTTGGGCTTCTATGTAGTTCAATCTACTGGAATCACATACGGATATCCAAAGATGTCCAAAGATGTCCAAAATAATCCAAAAATATCCAAAACCATCAAAGCGATGTCGTGCCATCATTGGGCACATAATAAGCGGTACGGCGCTCACCCCGCTGCAAGAGTTGGCCAGACTCGCGTAAACGCTTCAACAAATTTTTCGCCTGCAGCGAAGTCAAGCGGCATAGCTCCGCCACCTCCGCACGCCGCACCGAACCATGTTGCTGTACATAGCTCAAAACCATTTGTTCCTGCTGAAGGCCACTGAACCCCATTTGCCGTGTATAGGCGGCTTTATCACCTTCAGCGCGGTACAAACCAGCTGCCAAAGTATACGTCCTGCCACGCGCCGTACCATGCGCCTGTGCCAATCCGGCCTCAACGAGTGCCTCGAGGGTACGCTTGGCTTGAGCAGGTTCACGCTGAATATGCAGCGCCAGTTCCTCCGTTGTCATGCGCTTCATGCCACGTAATGCGGCCAAAGCGATAAGGCTATCTATCGGCAACTCGCCACCGCGACGCCCTTCCTCTTCAATCACACGCTTCAGGAATGCCTCATCCCCATCCGTCGTATCCAAACGCAAAACAACGTTAGTGCTATCAGTGCGACGATAATCGGGCTCGGATCGTCCAAAGCGTAGCAGCCCCCGATAAATTTTATCAACACCACGACCAGAACGCTCAACCAAGCCTATGCGTTTCATAGCATCGGCCAAGGCTCGATTTCGCGGTCGCGGCTCGGTCGTCAATAAATTTGCCAAGGTGACGCCATCCACCAGACCGCCTGGATTACTGATCGTCAATCCATCATCATCCATACGGACATGCACTGCCCCCAAGCAATGATAGTCCCGATGCACCAAGGCATTTGCAACCGCTTCCCGAAAAGCACCGAAGTCTACCTTGGGTACCGGGACACGAAAAAGATCAACTTGAATCTCACGTTCGGGGTTATAAGGACGAAAATTCGTTTCCAGCCAATCTAATGCTTTTAGCAAAGGAAAGCGGCGGAATTCATTAAATGCCACCGCCTCGCGTGCCAACACCTGAAAAGCAAATTCGTGTGTGGGAACCAATTCGTTCAACGCTGCTTCCCGGCCAATAAGGAGGAGGCCAGCCAAAGTCGGTGCCCGGCGACCATCGCTCAAGCGCGCGGTGAAACCCAAAGCACCATCAAGCGCTTCGTCATCGAGTTCCAGCAACACGCGGTCGCCGCCATATTGCTGCACGCTCTGGCGCAAGCGTTCCCTCTCCAATGGATCGAGATCGCTCAACGATGCCCCTGCGACTATTTGTGCTGATGCATCCATCAGACCAAAACTGCTAACCCGGCTGGCACGATCATGCGGCAACATGGCCACGCATTCTGGCTGTCCATCAGCCTTGATGCGGCGCCGGAGATAAGTACCCGAAGTAGTTGCTACCTCACCTGGGGCCTTGGGAACAGAGATACAGGCGACACGAACTTCACCCACGATAGCAATCTTGAAATTGACCACCAAGGAGGGTGATGTTCGGGCCGAGATGAGTCCTGCCAGTCCAGTCAATTCCAAACGTTCGGCATGTAATCCAGTCGGAGTGCCATCATCCTCTACCCCTAGCCATAACTGTCCACCCTCGGCATTTGCAAGGCAGATTACCGCTTCAACAAGCTCACGATCGGGCAAGCGCTTACGGTCGCTCTTGAATTCGACCGTCAGTGATTCGACCAGCGGTAGCTCGAGGATCATTTGCAATGGCTCTTTGCTTGAATAGAAAAATAAGGCATGACTACATGAAAGATACATCATGGCGCAGGCCGCGTACATCCACGAAATGGCTAACCATCTAAAGTATTAATCAATGAACAGCAAGAACCCGGAAGGAAAACGTAAGGTCTTGATTTGTCTGGTGCGGCTGGCGGGGATCGAACCCACGACCCTTGGCTTCGGAGGCCAATACTCTATCCACTGAGCTACAGCCGCGTAGGGGGAATTTCTGAAGTGATGCGAAGGATACCGTTTTTCTTTACCTACGTCTACGGAAACTGTCGTATCGCTGGCAATTGCATGTCACTGCTCAATTTTTGTGCCTATAATTGTGGGTTTCATAAAGGTTTACATCCAAGCATGTAAAAATGCTACCTTACACGGCCATCAGTTTCAAATCTGGACTAAGGACATCATGAGCGACGCACATAACGAACAACAATCAGCGATCAAAACGCCTAAACAATTGCTTGCCGCCGTAGCTGGCTTCTTCCTCATCACCGTCATCGGCATCATCCTGCTGGTGCAGTTCGTCACGGCGCAAAAACTGACGGGCGCCGGTACGGACAGCCAGTCGCCGGAAGCCATTGCCGAGCGCTTGAGCCCAGTTGCCAACGCCGGCTTTACCTTCAAGGATGCCAGCGGTCCGAAAGTGCTGCAAAGCGGCGAAGCCGTCTACACGGCGACCTGCGTGGCTTGCCATGGCGCCGGCGTGGCTGGTGCACCGAAATTTGGCGACGCGGGCAGCTGGTCGGCCCGCCTGGCCCAAGGCTACGATACGGTCCTGAAACACGCCATCGAAGGCCTGCGCGCCATGCCGGCCAAGGGCGGCAATCCCGACCTCGACGATGTGGAAGTGGCGCGCGCCGTCGTCTACATCGCCAACGCGTCGGGCGGCAAGTTCAAGGAACCCGAAGTGCCGGCACCGGCCGCTGCTGCTGATGGCGCTGCTCCTGCAGCCGAGCCTGCCAAATAATTCAGCCAGCGCGCTGAACCAGGAACCGCCCGGATGGGCGGTTTTTTTTCGCCTACGCATAAGCACGCGATTTGTCGGATTACGCGTTTCGCCAATCCGACCTACACGACGTTCACGACGGACGTGAAAAAGCCGCCCGGCTTGATAGCGGGGCGGCTCGATGCTAGCGCGTCAGCACTGCTGTTACCACATGATGACGCGGTCTTTCGGTGGCAGATACATCTTGTCGCCCGGTTTCACGTCGAAGGCTTGATAGAAGCCGGGCTGGTTGCGCATGGTGCCGTTGGCGCGGAACTGGCCTGGCGAGTGCGGGTCCGTTTTCAGCAAGACCAGTTGCTGCGCTTCGCGCATCTTCATGCGCCATACCTGGGCAAAGCCAGCATAAAAACGCTGCTCGCCCGTGAAGCCGTCGATGACGGGGGCTTTCTTGCCGTTCAGCGACAATTTGTACGCTTTATAAGCGATCGCCACGCCGGAATTGTCGGCGATGTTTTCGCCCAGGGTCAGTTCGCCATTGACGAAGTGATCCTTGACGGGGCTGAAGCTGTTGTACTGCGCCACCAGTTGCTTGGTTTTCTTGGCGAAGTTTTTATGGTCGGCCTTGGTCCACCAGTCGCGCAGGTTGCCGTCGCCGTCGTACTGGGCGCCCTGGTCGTCGAAGCCGTGGCTGATTTCATGGCCGATCACGCCGCCGATGGCGCCATAGTTGACGGCGTCGTCCGCGTTGGCGTCGAAGAACGGCGCTTGCAGGATGGCGGCCGGGAAGACGATTTCGTTCAGCTCAGGATTGTAATAAGCGTTCACGGTCTGCGGCGTCATGCCCCACTCGTCGCGGTCGATAGGCTGGCCCAGCTTGTTCAATTCGCGGTTGTAGTTGAGCAGGTGCGAACGCTGGATGTTGCCGATCAAGTCGTCGGGCGCCACCGTCAGGCCCGAGTAATCACGCCATTTGTTCGGATAGCCGATCTTGGTGGTGAACTTGGCCAGCTTGATTTGCGCCTGTTTCTTGGTGACGGGGCTCATCCAGTCGAGCTTGTCGATGCTTTGCTTGTAGGCCGTCATCAGGTTTTTCACCAGCGCTTCCATGCGCACCTTGCGCTCGGCCGGGAAATACTGCTCCACGTACAGCTGGCCCACGGCTTCGCCCAGCGCGCCTTCGACGGCGCCCACGCCGCGTTTCCAGCGCGGACGCATTTCCGTCACGCCCGTCAGGGTGGTGCCATAGAAGGCGAAGTTTTCATCGACATACGCTTTCGGCAGGTAGCCGGCGTTCGCGTGCAGCAAGTGCCACTGGAAGTATGCTTTCCACGTTTCCAGCGGCGTCTTGTTGGCGATCTCGGCAAAACCTTTCAGGTAGCTGGGCTGGCTGACGATCACATAATTGACCTTGCCGGCGATGCCCGTGTCCTTCAGGTAGCGGGCCCAGTCGTAGCCTGGCGCCACGCTGACCAGTTTCGCCAGTTCCACCTTGTTATAGGTTTTGACGGGGTCGCGGTTCTGCACATTGCTCCATTGCGCCTTGGCCAGTTCCGTTTCCAGCGCCAGGATGGCCTTGGCATTGGCGGCAGCGTTCGCGTCGCCAGCCAAACTGAGCATTTTTTCCACGTGAGCCAGGTACTTGGCGCGCGTATCGGCCTTGCCTGCTTCCAGGTAGTAATCGCGGTCAGGCAAGCCCAGGCCGCTTTGCACGATGTCGACCACGTATTTGGTGGAATCCTTGGCGTCCTGGTGGATGCCGAAGTCGTAAGGCGAGGTCACGCCCAGTTTGCTGAAATGGGCGATCACGGCCGGCAATTCCGCCTTGTCCTGCAGCGCGGCGATTTTCGCCAGCTCCGCGTTCAAGGGGGTCAGGCCCAGGCTTTCCAGCTTGGCTTCATCCATGAAGCTGTTATAAAAATCACCGATTTTCTGGGCATTCGAACCGGCCGCACGGGCCTTGTCGGCGGCCGCGCCTTCGACGATGCCGCGCAGCTGCGTTTGCGTATCGTCGGCCAGCTTGGCAAAGCTGCCCCAGCTCGACTTGTCGGCAGGAATCACGGTTTCCGCCAGCCATTTACCATTCAGGTGCTGGAACAGATCGTCCTGCGCGCGCACGGCAGGGTCGACGTATTCGACGGCGATGCCGGACGTCAGCGCCGCGGCAGCGACGGCCGTGGCGGGAGCGGCGGCGGCTTTCTTGGCCGTATCAGCGGCGCCAGCCATGCCGGACACGCCGGCCAGCAAACTCAGGGTCAATGCACTTAACAAATAACGATTCACGGTTGTCCTCTATATTGTATTGTGTGGAATATAAGGGTCAGAAGGCCCAGGGCTTCTGGCCCGGTTTTTGACTGTAGCATACCGGCTGAAATGACAGAAAGAACTTTGGCCAGAATGCAAAAAAGACCACGCAAGTGGTCTTTTTTGTTGTGACAAGATAACGTTTACATGGATACGATGTTTACCAGATGATCACGCGGTTTTCCGGCGCAACATACATCTTGTCGCCCGGTTTCACGCCAAACGCTTCATAGAAGCCAGGCTGGTTGACCATGGTGCCATTGGCGCGGTACTGGCCCGGCGAATGGGGGTCGGTCTTGATCTGCACGATTTGCTGCGCTTCGCGCATCTTGCTGCGCCACACCTGGCCAAAGCCCATGTAGAAGCGCTGGTCGCCCGTCAAACCATCCAGCACGGGCGCCGGCTTGCCGCCCAGCGAGATTTTATAGGCTTTATAGGCGATCGCCACGCCCGAGTTGTCGGCGATGTTTTCGCCCAGGGTCAGCGCGCCGTTGACGTGGTAGCCCGGCAATGGGCTGTAGCCATCGTATTGCTTGGTCAGCGCGTCGGCCTTGGCCGCAAAATTCTTGCGGTCGGCCGGGGTCCACCAGTCGCGCAGGTTGCCGTCGCCATCGGACTGGCTGCCCTTGTCGTCGAAGCCGTGGCTGATTTCATGGCCGATGACGGCGCCGATGGCGCCATAGTTGACGGCGTCGTCCGCGTTGGCGTCAAAGAACGGCGGCTGCAGGATCGAGGCGGGGAAGACGATTTCATTCATCGTCGAGCTGTAATAGGCGTTTACCGTTTGCGGCGTCATGCCCCACTCTTCGCGGTCGATCGGTTTGCCCAGCTTGGCCACCTGGCGTGCGGAACTAAAGTTGGCGGCGCGCATCATGTTGCCCACCAGGTCGCCCTGGACGATTTGCAGCTTCGTGTAATCGCGCCATTTGTTCGGATACGCGATTTTCGGCGTGAACTTGGCCAGCTTGGCTTGCGCTTCCTTCTTGGTTTCCGGGCTCATCCAGTCCAGGGTGTCGATGCTGTCCTTGTAGGCGGCCAGCACGTTTTTCACCAGTTCCTGCATGTGCGCCTTGCGCTCTGCCGGGAAATATTGCGCCACGTACAACTTGCCGACGGCTTCGCCCAGCACGCCTTCAACGGCGCCCACGCCACGCTTCCAGCGCGGCTGGTTTTCCTTCACGCCACTGAGCACCGTGCCGTAAAAGGCAAAGCTTTCATCGACGAAGTTTTTCGACAGGTAGCTGGCATAGCTGCGCAGCAATTGCCATTCAAAATACGCTTTCACGGTGTCCAGGTCGGCGGACGCGAGCACCTTGTTGTAGCCGGCCAGGTAGCTCGGCTGGTTGACGATGACGTAATCGACCTTGTTGGCGATACCCAGGGCGGCCAGGCCGGACTTCAGGTCGTAGCCCGGGGTCAGGTCGTTCAGTTGATTGATGTCGGTCTTGTTGTAGCGTTTGACGGGGTCGCGGTTCTCGACCTTGGTCCATTGCACTTCGGCCAAGGCCGTTTCCAGCGCAACAACAGCCTTGGCGCGCGCGGCGGCGTTCTTGTCGCCGGCCATGGCCAGCATTTTTTCCACGTGCGCCTGGTATTTTTCCTTGACGCCAGCCTGCTTGGCTTCCAGGTAGTAATCGCGGTCGGGCATGCCCAGGCCGCTTTGGCTCACGTAAGCCGCATATTTCGTCGAGGCACGCGCATCCTGGCCCACGTAGACGGCGTACGGGGTCGACACGCCCGTCTGGCTCAGATGGGCGATCAGGGCCGGCACGCCCTTCTTGTCGCGCAGCGAGCGGATGCGGTTCAGTTCGCCTGCCAGCGGCTTCGTGCCCAGCGCATCGAGCTTGGCTTCATCCATGTAACTGGCGTACAGGTCGCTGATTTTCTGCGCTTCGGAACCGGCTTTCTTGTTTTTGTCCTGTTGCGTGGCGACGATGATGCCGCGCAATTGCGGCGTCGTGTCATCGCGCAGCTTGGCGAACGAACCCCAGCTCGACTTGTCGGCAGGAATCTCGGCCGTGGCCAGCCACTTGCCGTTCAAATGGGTGAAGAAGTCGTCCTGCACGCGCACGGCGGGGTCGATGTACTGCACATCGATGCCGGAAACGACGCCAGCGGCGGCAGGTGTGGCGCTTGGTGCCACGGTCGGGGCGGCAGCGGCGGATACGGGTTCGGCGGCATGGGCAAACGCAGCCAACAGGGTCAGGGTCAGACTGCTCAAGAGATAGCGATTCACGGATTGTCCTTATGGGGCATGTCAAAAAAGACCGGGCGGATGGCTTAGGGCGGATAGCCTGCCGCGCCAGGCGCTGCAGGAATGTAGCACGCGAGCATGCCATTTGACCATCCTTGCCCCCGGAATCGCCCCTCAGCTACCCATGCTCATGCGGGCTCCGGATAAAAAAAAGCCTGCGTCCGCGGACGCAGGCAAAACCACTTCGGGTCGAGAATGCGAGTCCACTATAGGGCCGCCGCACACGCTTTTTTTCGACTCTTACAAATGCTTACTCCCCTCAAGACTCCCTATACATCGCATACAAAACCGCAACATATGGCAAGCTGACGGCCCCGTTTTCGCGCGTAGACTGAGCCCAGGCACGCTTTTTCCATGGCCGGCCCACGCCGGCAGAGATTCAGGTCTATACTTTCAACAAAGCGCCGCTCCACGGGGACTGGCGCTTGTGCAAGACACGCTAGCTGCAAAGGTGCAATGATGGGCAAACTCAAAAATACCGGCTTGATCGGCCTGGGCGTGGTGGCCGGCGTCGCCGTGTCGCTGCAATTTTCCGCCATGGCGCAAAAAACCGTCGAGCCGCCCCTGCCGCTGGAAGAGTTGCGCCAGCTGGCCGATGTGTTTGGCCTGATCAAGTCTGATTACGTCGAGCCGGTGGAAGACAAGAAACTGCTGGAAGACGCCATTTCAGGCATGGTCGCCTCGCTCGACCCCCATTCCGCCTACCTCGACAAGAAAGCCTACGCCGAACTGCGCGAAGGCTCCGAGGGCAAGTTCGTCGGCCTGGGCATTGAAATTGGCCTCAGCGAAGACGGCTACATCAAGATCGTCTCGCCCATCGAGGATTCGCCCGCCTACCGCGCCGGCATCAAGGCTGGCGATCTGATTACCCGCCTCGACGGCCAGCCCGTGAAAGGCGTCAGCCTGGACGACAACGTCAAGCGCATGCGCGGCGAACCGGGCACCAAGGTGTCGCTGACCATTGCCCGCAAGGATGAACCGCAGCCGCTGGCCTTCACCATCACGCGCGAGGAAATCCACCAAAAGAGCGTGAAGGCGAAGATGGTCGAGCCCGGCTATGCCTGGCTGCGCGTGTCGCAATTCCAGGAACCGACCGTCGACGACATGGCCGCACAGATCACGGCGCTATATAAGCAAGATCCGAACATCAAGGGCATGGTGCTCGACCTGCGCAACGATCCTGGCGGCGTGCTGCAAGGCGCCATCGGCGTCTCGGCCGCCTTCCTGCCGAAGGACGCGGCCATCGTCTCGACCAACGGCCAGCTGCCGGACTCGAAACAGGTGTTCTACGGCCGCGCTGAATACTATACTTTCCGCTCGGAAGGCGACGCCTTGGCGAAATTGCCCGCCGCCATCAAGAAAGTGCCGCTGGTGGTGCTCGTCAACACGGGGTCGGCCTCGGCCTCGGAAATCGTCGCCGGCGCCCTGCAGGATTACAAGCGCGCCACCATCATCGGCACGCAAACCTTCGGCAAGGGTTCCGTGCAAACCATCCGTCAATTGACGGCCGACACCGCCGTCAAGCTGACGACGGCCCGCTACTACACGCCAAACGGCCGCTCGATCCAGGCCAAGGGCATCGTGCCCGACCTGCTGGTCGATGAAAACGCGGACGGCGACGGCTTGAACGGCTTGCGCATCCGCGAAGCGGACCTGACCAAGCATCTGAGCAACGACCGCGACCAAGAAAGCGCCAAAGCGGCCCCCGTCAACGACGAGATGGAAGAGCAATTGCGCATCATCGCCCTGGAAAAGACCCGCAAGCCGCTGGAATTTGGCAGCAAGGACGATTTCCAATTGCACCAGGCGCTCAATCACCTGAAGGGCTTGCCGGTGCAACTGGCCAAGGCCGAGCCGGTGGTGGTGCAAGCCGACGTCAAGAAAGAACAGAAGAAGTAAGCAGCACAGCCCGGGGGGCACCATGCCCCCCGGTCAGCCGTCCACGCGACAAAAATCAATCTTCCGCCACACATCTCCCTGCCCCGCAACACGAAACTCTCTACAGTCGAGCCTGTTTGTGTAAAATTTGCTTCACTTATCGGCGCCACGTCGATTGCCAAATTTGAAAGTTTAACCATGAAACAAGTCGTCATCAGCGGTACCGGACTGTACACGCCGCCATTTTCGATCTCCAACGAAGAGCTGGTCACCTGCTTCAATGCCTACGCGGAAAAGTTCAATGCCGATAACGCCGACGCGATCGACGCGGGCACGGTGACAGCGCTGGACCTGTCGAGCGTGGCCTTCATCGAAAAGGCGTCCGGCATCAAGTCGCGCTTCGTGATGGAAAAGGAAGGCATCCTCGATCCGGCGCGCATGGTCTCGCGCATCCCGGAACGGGGCGATGACGAACTGTCCTTGCAGGCGGAAATGGCGGTTGCCGCCGCGCGCGACGCGCTGGCCCGCGCCGGCCGCACGCCGGCCGACATCGACATGGTGCTGGTGGCCTGCAGCAATATGCAGCGCGCCTACCCGGCCATGGCCGTGGAAGTGCAGGATGCGCTGGGCATCGATGGTTATGGCTTTGACATGAACGTGGCGTGTTCGTCCGCCACCTTCGGCATCCAGCAAGCCGTGGCCGCCGTGCAAAGCGGCCAGGCGCGCGCCGTGCTGGTCCTGAATCCCGAAATCACCAGCGGCCACCTGAACTGGCGCGACCGCGACAGCCATTTCATTTTCGGCGACGCGTGCACCGCCATCATCGTCGAAGCGAAGGACACGGCCGTGTCCCAGCACCAGTTCGAAATCATCGGCACGGAACTCAAAACGCGCTTCTCTAACGCCATCCGCAACAATTTCGGCTTCCTCAACCGTTTTGACGAATCCGGCGTGGGCCAGGCCGATAAACTGTTCCGCCAGCAAGGCCGCAAGGTCTTCAAGGAAGTGTGCCCGATGGCCGCCGAGATGATCAAGGCGACTCTGGCCAAGGCCGGCGTGGAAGTGGCGCAAGTCTCCCGCTACTGGCTGCACCAGGCCAACCTGAACATGAATTTGCTGATCGCGCGTCTGATCCTGGGCCGCGACGCGCAAGCCAATGAAGCACCCGTGATCCTCGACACCTACGCCAACACCTCGTCGGCCGGTTCCATCATCGCCTTCCATAAATATCAGGATGACATGGCGGCCGGCAGCACCGGCGTCATCTGCTCGTTCGGCGCCGGCTATTCCATCGGCTGCGTGGTCGTGCGCAAGCTCTGAGCACATGGGTGTAACATCGTTTGATTCCTGGAATTAGGCGATGTTCGAGGTGGATAGGCATGCGTTCGTGACCACCTGGACGAAGATATAGCACAGGTTTTTTGCAATAAAGCCGCAGGAAATTTTCCGGCAGGGGCTTTGATGCGTTTATACTTAGCCGCTGAGCAACATCTTTTTCCATCCGCACGTCCTCATAAGGAACCCACCACGCATGCCCCATGACATCAGCCTGATCACCACCATCGCCGCCGCCCTCGGGTTCGGCCTCATCTTCGGCTTCATCGCCGCGCGCCTGAAGCTGCCGGCACTGGTCGGCTACCTGGCCGCCGGCATCATCATCGGACCGGCCACGCCCGGTTTTGTGGCGGATGCGGAAATAGCGGGACAATTGGCGGAAATCGGGGTGATGCTGATGATGTTCGGTGTCGGCCTGCACTTTTCCATCGAAGATTTATGGGACGTGCGCAAGATCGCGCTGCCCGGCGCCATCCTGCAGATCGGCGTCGCCACGGCGATGGGCATGGGCCTGGCCCACTGGTGGGGCTGGACCCTCGGTGGCGGGCTGATCTTTGGCCTGGCCCTGTCCGTGGCCAGCACCGTGGTGCTGCTGCGCGCGCTGGAAGAACGGGGCATCCTCGATTCCCTCAATGGCCGCATCGCCGTCGGCTGGCTGGTGGTGGAAGACCTCGTCACCGTATTGGTCCTCGTGCTGCTGCCGGCGTTTGCCGGCGTGCTGGGCGGCAAGGTCGCGCCGGATGCCGAGGCCGTCAGTCTGTGGCAAACCCTGGCCATTACCTTGGGACAAGTGGCCGGCTTCATCGTCTTCATGCTGGTCGTCGGTCGCAAGCTGTTCCCGTGGATCCTGTGGCAAGTGGCGCGCACCGGTTCGCGCGAACTGTTTACCCTGTGCGTGATCGCCGCCGCCGTCGGCATCGCCTATGCGTCCACCAAGCTGTTCGGCGTGTCGTTCGCGCTGGGCGCCTTCTTCGCCGGCATGGTGCTGCGCGAATCCGAACTGAGTCACCGTGCCGCGGAAGAGTCCCTACCCCTGCGCGACGCGTTCGCCGTGCTGTTCTTCGTTTCCGTCGGCATGCTGTTCGAGCCGAACATCCTCATCGAGAAACCCCTGCAAGTGCTGGCCGTGTGCGCCATCATTATCTTCGGCAAGTCGATCGCCGCCTTCCTGCTCGTGATGGCGCTGCGCTATCCGCCAAAAACAGCCATCATCGTCTCGGCCAGCCTGGCGCAGATCGGCGAGTTCTCGTTCATCCTGGCCGCGCTGGGCCTCTCCCTGGGCCTGATGCCGCAGGAAGGCCAAAGCCTGATCCTGGCTGGCGCCATCCTGTCGATCGCCCTCAACCCGCTCGTCTTCAGCATGGCCAAGCCGCTGCTGCGCGTGATGAGCAACAGCGATTTCGCCCGCAAGTTCGAACGCACGACGGACCCGCTGGCCGAGCTGCCGATGACGGTGCCGCAGGAAAAACTGTCGGGCCAGATCGTTCTGGTCGGCTATGGCCGCGTGGGCCGGCGCATCGCCGCCGCCCTGATGGAACGGGGCATCCACTTTGTCGTGGCCGAGGAAAACCGCGAAATCGTCGACCAGCTGCGCAAGCAGGGCATCCCGGCCGTGGCCGGCAATGCGGGAGAACCGGCCGTGCTGATCCAGGCGCACATCACGCACGCCACCATGCTCGTCATCGCCACGCCGGACACCTTCCACGTGCGCGCCATGATCGAAACGGCGCGCGCCCTGAACCCCGCCATCCTGACGGTGGTACGCACGCACAGCGAGGAAGAGGCGGAATTGCTGCGCGCGGAAAACGCGGGCAAAGTCTTCATTGGCGAACACGAGCTGGCCAATGGCATGGCCGAGCACGTGCTGCAGAGTTTTGAGACGGCGAAGAAGGGGCATGGCGGGCACTAAGCCAGCGCCCTTTTCATCCACAGGCCTGCCCGCTACCCAGCCGGCAGGCTTTCTTTTTACAGGCTGGCGGCCAACTCCGCCCCTTCCCGTATCGCCCGCTTGGCATCGAGCTCGGCCGCCAGCGCGGCGCCGCCGATCTTGTGGAAACGGGGGCCGCCCGACGCCAGCGGCTTGCCATCCTTGTCCGTTTCCGGCATGAGTTCCGTCAAGCTGTCCTGGCCCGCGCAGATGACCACGTTGTCCACCGCCAGCAGGCGCTGCTCGCCGCCCACGGTGATGTGCAAGCCCTGCTCGTCGATCTTGTCGTAGCTCACGCCGGCCAGCATGGCCACGCCGTTTCTCGCCAGCGCCGCGCGGTGCACCCAGCCCGACGTCTTGCCCAGCCCCGCGCCCACTTTCGACGTCTTGCGCTGCAACAGGAAGATTTGCCGCACGGGATGGGGCGCCACGGGCGGCACCAGGCCGCCACCGGTGGCCGCGTTCAAGTCCACGCCCCACTCGCCCGCCCAGGTCGCCACGGGTTGCGGCAGCGGGTGCGCCGGGTCGTGCAGCAAATACTCGCCCACGTCAAAACCGATGCCGCCCGCGCCGATGATGGCAACGCGCGCGCCCACCGGCTTCTTGGCTTGCAGTACATCCAGATACGACAGCACCTTCGGATGGTCGATGCCGGGAATGGCCGGCAGGCGCACCTTGATGCCGGTGGCGACGATGACGTCGTCGTAGCCGCCGGCCAGCAATTGCTCGCGCGTCACGCGCTGGCCCAGGCGCAGCTTGACGTCCAGCAGCGCCAGCCGACGCGCAAAATAGCGGATGGTTTCCGTGAATTCCTCCTTGCCTGGTATCTGCATGGCTACCTTGAACTGGCCGCCCACGCTGTCGCTGCTGTCGAAGAGGGTCACCGCGTGCCCGCATTCGGCCGCCACGCAGGCGGCCGACAAGCCGGCCGGCCCGGCGCCGACGACGGCCACCCGGCGCGGCACGGCCTTTTTCGCGTACACGAGTTCCGTTTCATGGCAGGCGCGCGGGTTGACGAGGCAGCTGGCGCGCTTGTTGGCGAACGTGTGGTCGAGACAAGCCTGGTTGCAGCCGATGCAGGTGTTGATCTCGTCGGCGCGTCCCGAGGCCGCCTTGGCGACAAAGTCAGGGTCAGCCAGGAAGGGGCGCGCCATCGACACGAGGTCGCAGTCGCCCCGCTCGAGGATGGCGTTGGCCTCGTGCGGCATATTGATGCGGTTCGACGCCACCACGGGAATGGCCACTTCACGGCGCAGGCGGCCCGCCACGGAAGCGAAGGCGGCGCGCGGCACCGAGGTGACGATGGTGGGCACTCTCGCCTCGTGCCAGCCGAAGCCCGTATTCAAAATCGTCACGCCCGCGTGCTCGAGCGCCTTGGCCACCGCCACCACGTCGTCCCAGGTATTGCCGCCCTCGACCAGGTCGAGCAAGGAATGACGGTACATGATGATGAAGTTGGGACCGACGGCGGCGCGGATGCGGCGCACGATCTCCACGGGCAGGCGCATGCGGTTTTCGATGCTGCCGCCCCAGCGGTCCTGGCGCAGATTCGTGCGCGCGCACAGGAACTGGTTCAATAAATATCCTTCGCTGCCCATCACTTCGATGCCGTCGTAGCCCGCCTTTTGCGCCAGGCGCGCGCAGCGCACGTAGTCGCAGATCGTGCGCTCGATGCCCCGCTCGCTCAAGGGGCGGGGACGGAAGGGCGAGATCGGCGATTTCCTGGCCGACGCCGAGACGACGAACGGCTGATAGCCATAGCGGCCCGCATGCAGGATCTGCATGACGATCTTGCCGCCCTCCTCGTGCACGGCGCGCGTCACCTTGCGGTGGTTCGGCACGTCGCCGAGGAAATTCAAGGTCCCGCCGAACGGCAGCAGCCAACCCTGGCGGTTCGGCGAGATGCCGCCCGTGACGATCAGTCCCACGCCGCCGCGCGCCCGTTCGCGGTAAAACGCGGCGAGCTTGCCGTAATGATAAAAACGGTCTTCCAGGCCCGTGTGCATGGACCCCATGATGACTCTATTGCGCAAGGTGGTAAAACCCAGGTCGAGCGGGGCCAGCAGATGGGGATAGGCAGTCATGGTGATCGGTCCGGTAAGGTGGTTGCAGGCCGTACGGTAGCAAGCATTGCCGATCGCCGCAGCGACTTTCTCTAGACCGGGAGTTCTAAATCGCCCGGCGCGCCGGCCGGCGATGCGTACAGCTTGTGCCGGGCGGTACTTTCCCGTAGGCTAGGTGGCATGAAGCGACTCTTCCTCTGCCTGCTGATGCTGTGCGCCGTCCCCGCTACCGCGCTGGCACAGGCGATACGCCTGGACAAGCTCAAGGTCGAGGTCAAGCGCATCGAGGTCGATGGACAGCGCATGTATGAAGTCGATGCCAGCGCCAGCGTGCAGGCGCCGCCGGCGTCCGTCTGGAAGACCCTGACCACCTACGAGCGCATGAATGAATTCGTGCCCGACCTCAGCTCCTGCCGCGTACTGTCGCGCAACGGCAATGAAGTCATCATCGAGCAGCAGGGCATGGCGCGCTTCCTGTTCATGAACCACCCCATCCATCTGGTGGTGCGGGCCACGGAAACGCCGTTGACATCCATCGACATCGCCCTGATCTCCGGCGACATGCGGCATTACGAATCGCGCTGGAATCTGTATCCCGTGCCCGAGACGGGCGGCACGCGCATCGTCTTTTCCAGCCGGCTGATGCCGGGCTTCTATGTGCCCGGCATGCTGGGCACGACCATGATACGCGGCGATATCGAGCGCATGATGGCGGCCGTGCTGGCCCGCATCGACAGCCAGTACGCCGACAAATCCAGCTAAATTACGCCAGGTAGGTGTCGCGGTCGCGGATTTCCGCGAAATTTTCCAGGCTGCCCAGCTTCACCGTGACGGGATTCAGGCTGGCCTGCGGCTGCATCGAACGCCAGGCGAACAGCCATTCCTGCTCGGGCGCTTCGGCGCGCGTCTTGGTGAAGGCGGCGCCCAGGGAGGCGCGCTGGCCATATTCGACCAGGCCATCGATGCCTGCCCAGCTGGGCAAGGTGCGCTGCACGGCGCGGTGCAGGCGTTCGCCGAATTCTTCCGTATTGTGGATGATCAAACAGGCGTCGGCCGGGGCGAACAGGTCGAACAGTTGCTTGTCCCACACTTGCGAAAAGCTCAGGGTCAAACAATTGCCCGCTGGCGCCAGGCGGAACTGGCCCAGGCTCAGCGCCATCTCGAGTTCACTGCGCTGGCCGTAGCGGTGCAGGGTGGGGGGACGTTTGTAATCGTGCATGCTGGACTCGTTCTTCAATAGTAGGGTAAACCGGCGCGCCGCTTAGCGTGGCGGGCGGATATGGCGCCGGATGCGCTGGGCCGTCGCGGCCAGATAAATTTCGCGCAGTAAATAAATAAAACAGCCGATCAGGCAAATCACGGCCAGCACAAAGAAGGCCGCGATGTATTTGTCCAGGGTCAGGTTCAGAATATCGCCCAAAAACAGCATGGCGATGATGACGCAGACGAAGAAACCGCACGCCGTGCTCAGCGAAATCGAGTAATTGATCAGATGGGTACGCCGATACAGGGTATCTAGCTCATCCATATAGAAATCGTTGTAGCCGATGTCGAGCCGGTCTTCCAGCACGCGCGTGCGGTCGATGATGCGGCCCAGGCGGTTGGTCAGCACCACCAGCATGGTGCCGATGCCGGTCAGCAGGAAAACCGGCGCAATCGCCAGCTGGATGATATGGCCGATGTCGCCGATCTGTATGTTCATGGATAAAAAGTCGTGGGTTCACACCGGCGCCCGACCTTGGCGCCAGCACAGGCCATAGTGTAGCAGGTGGCGCATGCCGGCTGGCCGCTTTGCCAACCGGCATGTTCACGGCTCATGCGAAGCCGCGCCCCGGCACGAAGCGCTCGGTGGCGCGCACCAGCGCCGAAGCGATGCCGTGCTCGAGCGCGCCATGGCCCGCGTCCGGGATCATTTCCAGCTGCGCGCCGGGCCAGGCTTGCTGCAGGCGGTAGGCCGACAGCGGCGGGCAGATGGCGTCGTAGCGTCCTTGCACGATGACGGCCGGTAAATGCGCGATGCGTCCCATATTGCGGATCAGCTGGTCTTCCTCGAAGAAACCGAGATTGGCCATGTAATGCGATTCGAGCCGGCCCACGCCCAGGTCGAGCGCATCGTTCGGCGCATCTTCCGGTTGCGGCATCAGGTAGACCCGACGGCCTTCGAAGCGGCTCCAGGCACGCGCGGCCGGCCAGTACACGTTTGGATCGCTGCTGAGGATGCGTTGCACATAGGCCGCCAGCAAGTCGCCCCGTTCTTCCGGCGGAATCGGCGCGGCGAATTCCGCGTACAGTTCCGGATAGAACCAGCGCACGCCGTCGATGAACCAGTCGATTTCCGCCTGCGTGCACAGGAAAATGCCGCGCAGCACGAAACCGAGGCAGGCTGCGGGATGCGCCTGGCCATACGCCAGCGCCAGGGTCGAGCCCCACGAGCCGCCAAACACCAGCCATTGGGCGATGCCGAACTGGGCGCGCAAGCGTTCGATGTCTTCGATCAGCAGCTGCGTCGTGTTGTTGCGCCATTCGCCCAGCGGCGTGGACTTGCCGGCGCCGCGCTGGTCGAACAGGATCACGCGGTAGCGCTGTGGATCAAAGAAGCGGCGGTGCTGCGGCGACAGGCCCGCGCCGGGGCCGCCATGCAGGAACAGCACGGGAATGCCGTCGGGGTTGCCGCACTCTTCCCAATAAATGGTGTGGATGTCATCGACCGCCAGCATGCCGTGCCGGTTCGGCGACAGGGCGGGAAATAACGGCGACAGGGTATCTGGCATGGCGGTCCTTCGAGTGGCGGTCAGGGCGCCAGGCGCGAGTCCTGGCAACTGTTCCAATTATAGTGCGCCGCCGGCGCCTCAGGCCAGCAACAAGGGCAGGCGGTTCGACGACTTGATTTCGCGCATCGACAGGCTGGACTGGATTTCCGCCACGCCAGGCAGGCGGCGCAGCACAGTCGAGACGAATTCTCCATACGCTTCCAGGTCGCGCGCCACCACTTGCAGGAAATAATCGGCTTCGCCCGCCACGTTGTGGCACGACAGAATTTCGGGAATCGTCGCGATGGCTTGTTCGAACTGCGACGGTTGCTCGCCGCCATGGTTGGCGAACACGACCCGGACAAACGCGACCAAGCCGATGCCCAGCTTCTTGCGGTTGAGCAAAGCCTGGTAGCCGGTAATAAAACCTTCCTCTTCCAGGCGGCGCAAACGGCGCCAGACGGGAGTTTCGCTCAGTTTCAAGCGCTCGGCCAAGCGCGCATTCGACAGCCTTCCTTCATCCTGCAACAGCCTGAGTATCTGTAAATCGGTGGCGTCGAGGCTAACTTCTGAAATTTTCATCTATTTTTTGTTTTTATACGAGTGGAATCTACCCGAATACTAGGGCATGCAGGGCAGGAAAAGCAAGCACATTTCATCGCTGCAAGAACATAATGGAACCCGGCGAGCAGGCTGCACCGTGCGCATGCTCCCGCTATTCTTTTCGACTGGCCCATGTCCGATTCTACCTTCCTGATGTACCTGCTGGCACTGGCCGGCGCCTTTTTATTACCGGGTCCCGATATGGCGCTGGTGCTGGCGACGGGCGCCGCGCGCGGCGTGGCCACGGCGCTGGTGACGGCCGTGGGCATCGCCGGCGCGCGCGCCGTCCACGTGGCGCTGTCGGGCGCGGGCCTGGCGGCGTTGATGGTGACGCATCCGCAAGCCTTGCAGTGGGTCAAATGGGCGGGCGCCGCCTACCTGCTGTACCTGGCGCTGCGCCTGCTGCAGTCGGCCCTGTCGAGCAAAACGGCGCCGGACGAAGCCGCCCCCGCCACGGCGCACAGCGCCCGCGCCAGCCTGGTGCGCGGCTTCCTGACGAATCTGCTCAATCCGAAGGCACTGCTGTTTTGCAGTATGTTCCTGCCGCAATTTGTCGCCGGCAGCGAGCAGGTCGGCATGCAATACCTGCGCCTGGGCGCTGTTCTGGTGCTGATGGGCCTGCTGTTCGACGCCATCTACGCCGTGCTGGCCGCACGCCTGGCGCGCCGCCTGCGCGGCAAGCCTTCGCCTTACGGCAAGTTCGTGCTGCCCTCGGTCTTCGTGCTGCTGGCCGGACGGCTGGTGCTGGGCTGAACTGCTTTAGCGTCGGCAAAAAAGGCGGGGTAATCGTTCAGCAGGCTGCGCTCAAGGTCGTTGACCTTGCGAAATTGCCGCAGCGACGGCGCCATGGCCCGCCCCGCATCCCAGCTGCGCCAGGCATTCGGCGCATCGAATTGCGCCAGCAGGGCGTCGCCCAGATCCTGGTACACGGCCGCCATCTGTGGTTTTAGCTGCAGCACTTGCAGATACAAGGCTGTCGCTTGCGGCCATTGCCCCAGCTTGGCGCGCAAATTCCCCTCGAACAAGGCCAGGATGGGCTGCGCCATCCCCGTTTGCTTCCTCAATTCCTGCACGGTGGCCAGCGCGTCCGCGATGCCCTCCTTGTCCTTGGCCTGCAATCCCCGCGTCAAGTCGTGGATGGGCTGGCATTCCTGCATGGCCCGCTGCTGCTGAAGCGACAGTTTTTCGACCAGCGCACCCGTGGAAAAATGGTCTTCCAGCATGGTCAAGAAAGCCTCGAAGGGTTTGTCGGCCGCAAAGAGCTTTTCCGCTTCGGCGCGCAGCGCGGGATGGGCTTGCGGTCCCGGCGGCGGCAACAGCGCCGCCTGCGCCAGCGCCCGTTCGAGCAGCGGCGCATCGGCCGCCAGCGGACGTGGCCGGTAGGCGGCCAGGGAATGCGTGGCGGGCGCACCCGCCGTCATGGCGCTGACGCGGAAATGCCGCGTCACCGTGCCGCCCACTTCCTGGTAGTGCAAGGTGAAGTCGGCGGGGATGCGCTTGCCGTCGGCCAGCAGCTTCAGCACCAGCGGATGACCGCCCCAGGTGTAGCGCAAGTACTGGGCAAACGCCGTCGCATCGTCGCCGCTGGCGGGACTGCCGGCTGTTCCCAAGCGCAGCAGGGGCTGCTTGTCGAGCGACCACAGCACGGCGCCGTCGAGCACTTGCGGCGCCAGCGCGCCGCGCCGCTTGTTGTCCAGCACCGACAAAGCTTGCTCCTCATACACGGGCAGCGTTGCGTGCTGTTCAAGGCCGCCCGCCTTCAATATGCCGACAATCCCCTGCCGGTGGCGCAGCTCGAAGACGCGAAAACCCGCCACGTCGAACAGCGAATACGTGTCGTAGGTGGACGCCGCCATATCGATGACGTGGCGACGGCGCGTGGCAAAGTCCAACACGGACAAGGCCTTGCCATCGCGTACGCTCAGGTAATGGGGGCCCAACACGACATCGCTTTCCTGCGTAGTGCGCGCGGGCAAGCTGGTTTTCACGCCGGGCTGGTTGACGCGTTCGGTCGTCACCGTGACGTGGAACGCGACGCTGGCCTGGGCCGCGCCGGCGCCCAGGAAAAGGATGGCGGCCACGCTGGCGCGGCGCAAGGCAGGAACTAGGGTCATGGAGATGATGCAGTGGGGAAATGCTGATTCTAAGACAAATCCGGCCGTCCCCTTGTTTTGCTGGCAAGCATAAAAAAAGACAGCCGAAGCTGTCTTTCTGTTTTACCTCAACAACGATTACGACATGTGCTGGCCGCCGTTGATGGAAATGTTGGCGCCCGTGACGAACGCCGCTTCATCGGAAGCCAGGTAGGCGACCAGGCCGGCCACTTCTTCCGGCTTGCCCAGGCGCGCCATCGGAATTTGCGGGATGATTTTGCTGTCGAGCACTTCCTGCGGAATTGCCATGACCATCTTGGTGCCGATGTAGCCTGGCGAGATGGTGTTGACGGTGACGTTCTTGCGCGCCACTTCCAGCGCCAGCGACTTGGTGAAACCATGCATGCCGGCTTTCGCGGCCGAATAGTTGGTCTGGCCGAAGGCGCCCTTCTGGCCGTTCACGGACGAGATATTGATGATGCGGCCCCAGCCGCGTTCCACCATGCCGTCGCAGACGGGCTTGGTCATGTTGAAGACGGAATCAAGGTTGGTGCCCATCACGGCGTCCCAATTCGGCTTGTCCATCTTCTTGAACGTCATGTCGCGCGTGATGCCGGCGTTATTCACCAGCACGTCGACAGGACCGATTTCCGCTTCCACGGCAGCCACGCAGGCAGCCGCCGAATCGTAGTCGGCCACGTCGCACGGGTACGCCTTGAAGTCATAGCCCATGTCCTTCGTCGTCGCCAGCCATTCCGCGACCTTCGGATTGCCTGGGGAATATGTGGTCACCACGCGATAGCCGAGGGCCGCCAGCTTGAAACACACCGCTTCGCCCAGACCGCCCATGCCACCAGTTACCAATGCAACTCTTGCCATTTTCATCCCCTCAGTGTCGTTCTATTGCTAAAAAGTTAATAATTTGCTTAAAGCTATACTGTCCCACCGGTCCAATCCAGCGGCGGATTACATCGAACCTGACCGTAGCGAGCGGCAGCGAGTTGTGGCTAAGAAGCGCAACCGTGCGTTAGCACGGTGAGCATCGCAGGCCGCAAATCGCGACGCGCAGTAGGTTAGGTTCGATGTCCACCATTAGTCCCGTTCGATCGCTAGAGCAACACCCATGCCGCCGCCGATGCACAAGGCTGCCAAGCCTTTCTTGGCGTCGCGGCGTATCATTTCGTGGATCAGGGTGACCAAAATGCGCGCGCCGGACGCGCCGATCGGGTGGCCGATGGCGATCGCGCCGCCGTTCACGTTGATCTTGCTGGTATCCCAGCCCATTTCCTTGTTGACGGCAATCGCTTGCGCGGCAAACGCTTCATTGATTTCCATCAGGTCCAGCTCTTCATGCGTCCAGCCGGCTTTTTTCAGGCACAAACGCGATGCGGAGACGGGACCCATGCCCATGACGGCCGGGTCCAGGCCCGACGAGGCGTAAGCCTTGATGCGCGCCAGCGGCTTCAAGCCCAGTTCTTTCGCTTGCGAAGCGGACATCATGATGACGGCGGCGGCGCCGTCGTTCAGGCCCGACGCATTGCCGGCGGTAACAGTGCCGTCCTTGGCGAACGCGGGGCGCAGGCCGGACAGCGATTCCAGGGTCGAACCTGGCTTGATGTATTCATCGCTGTCGAAGACGACGGTGCCTTTTTTGTTGGCGATTTCCAGCGGCAGGATCTCATCCTTGAACTTGCCCGCTTTTTGCGCCGCTTCCGCTTTCAGCTGCGACTGCAGCGCGAATTCATCCTGCTCGGCGCGCGTCACTTCGTATTTCTTGGCAACGTTTTCCGCCGTGATGCCCATGTGGTACTGGTTGTACACGTCCCACAGGCCGTCGACGATCATGGTGTCGATCATCTTGAAGTCGCCCATGCGGAAACCGTCGCGCGAACCGTTCATCGCGTGCGGCGAAGCGCTCATGTTTTCCTGGCCGCCGGCGATGATGATGTTGGCGTCGCCGCACTTGATCGCTTGCGCCGCCAGGTGCGTGGCCTTCAGGCCGCTGCCGCAAACCTTGTTGATGGTAAATGCCGGGATCGAGCTGGGCAGGCCAGCCTTGATGACGGCCTGGCGCGCGGCGTTCTGGCCGACGGCGGCCGTCAGCACCTGGCCCAGGATCGCTTCGCCGATCAGGTTCGGGTCGATGCCGGTTTGTGCCAGCAAGCCCTTGATTACATGCGCGCCCAGTTCGGACGCAGGAATCTTGGCCAGACTGCCACCGAATTTGCCGACTGCGGTACGGCCGGCGGCCACGATTACGACATCATCCATTTATTTCTCCGATATGCAGGCCACGAGGGCCAAGGTCAAGGTACTAATAGAATCCAATGAGAATCCGGGGAAGACACAGCAAGCTGCGTTTCATTCTAGCGCGGCATGCGCCGCAGTTCCAGCGCCGCACCGCAGGCGGCGGCGATGACAGCCTGCTTGCGGTGGCAACGGGCGGACTGGCGCGGCGGATAGCCGCTGCCGGGCCGCAACACGCTTACGCCTGGCGAACAGGACGCGTGTTTTTATTTTTATCATACCCTTCATCGGCGCCGCCGAAAGTGGTTTTTAGAAAATTATTGAAGGGAATAATCAGAGGTACGGGGGTTTGCTTTACTACTTGCAACAGCTCGCCAAATTTTTGACGCGATGCAGCAAACTCACCCTTTGTCACAGTCTCGAATTTCTCCTGGGTTTCTTGGGCAACATCCTTTGCCTGGCGGCCATACGCACCGATACGTTCGATGGCCAGTTGCGACTGCGCGCGCGACAGCTGCAGCAGCGCTTGCGTATCCTTCACGGACAGCAGCTGATTGCCCGCCACCGTAGCGGCGGCCAGCGCCGAGCGGGCCGCATCGAGTTGCAAGTCCAGCACGCTGGCGCCGCTGTCGACGGCGGCCTGGGCATACGCTTGCGCGCTGATCAATTGCGCTTCCACCACGGCCTTGCCGGCCAGTGCCCATTGTTCGGAAAATGAAAACATGTCGTTTCTCCCCAAAGAGTAGACGGCGCCATGTTGCGCCGCACAGTGCTCAACTGTAAGCGGTGGTTCATTACTGAACCTTGATATATCTCAAGCTTTGCTGTTGGTTTGTTTCCAACTCAACGTTGATCAAGACAACAACTTGATACCATCGAGCGAGGCCGCGCACTGCTCGCGTATCACGCTGACGAAATCACGCACGTACGCCTTGTCCTGCAGATGGTCTGGCACGGAGACATACAAATCGCTCCACAAGCCATGCTCGCCCACCGGGCGCGCCACCACATAATCGTAATCGACGTAATTCTTGATGGCCCAGTTCGGCAAGGCGGCAATGCCGCGCCGGCTCGCCACCAATTGCAGCACGGCGACCGTCAATTCGGCCGTGCGACGCTCAAACTGGATGCCGGCCGGCCGCAGCACTTCGCGGATCAGGTCGATGCGCTCTTCCGGCACGGGATAGGTAATCAAGGTCTCGCCCGTAAAATCGGCCGCCATCAGCCGGCGCTGCGCCTGCAGCCGGTGCTTCTGCGCCATCACCACCAGCATTTCAAAGCGGAACAGGGGAAACACGGTGAAGTCGGGACCATACGGCGAACCGATCACGAGATCGGCCTCGCCCGAACGCAGCAAGTCCGCCGGTTCGCTGTGAAAGCCGGAGACAAGATCGATCTCCACTTCCGGCCAGCGCTGGCGGAATGCATCCATCACGGGCATGAGCCAGTCGAAACAGGTATGGCATTCGAGCGCCACCCGCAGCTGTCCCTGATCTCCCTGCGACAGGCGCGCCACGTCGCGCTCGGCCAGCTCGATCTCGGGCAGCAGCTTGTCGGCCAGCTCCAGCAGCCGGCTGCCCGTGGCCGTAAAGGCGATCGGCATCGACTTGCGCTCGAACAAGGGCGCCTTGTAGCGCTCTTCGAGCAAACGGATCTGGTGCGACAGGGCCGACTGGGTCAGGTTGAGCAGTTGCGCGGCGCGCACCAGGCTGCCGGACGAACGCAGGGCACTCAGGGTGCGCAGGTGGCGGATTTCTAGCATCGGAAAAGTGGGATCTGTACGTGAATTATTTTCATGTTATTCGGCAAAATGTTTCGTTTTGATTATAGATCAAGTTGCCGCACACTCTAGCGCATTCACATTAAATCTCGATGACATCATGACCATTCGTACCCACATCCTTGGCTTTCCCCGTATCGGCGCCGCGCGTGAACTGAAATTGGCGCTGGAAAGCCACTGGCGCGGCGAGCTGTCCGAAACAGCGCTGGAAGCGACGGGCCAGCAACTGCGCGCGCGCCACTGGGCATTGCAAAGGGACGCCGGGCTCGATTACGTCACCGTGGGCGACTTCGCCTTTTACGACCAGGTCGCCAACCATATCCAGCTGCTGGGCTGCGAACCGGCGCGTTTTGACTTTGCGCCAGAGCAATCGCCCCTGTCGCGCTATTTCGCGATGGCGCGCGGTGAAGAAACGCATGCGGAGCACGCGGGCTGCGGCCACGCGCACCATGCACACGCCGCAGGCACTGCCGCGCTGGAAATGACCAAGTGGTTTGACACCAATTACCATTATCTGGTGCCCGAATTGTCGCCGCAGACCCAATTTTCTCTCGCTTGCGAGCGCCTGCTGGCGGAAGTGGCCGAAGCGCAGGCGCTGGGCCACCAGGTCAAGGCGGCCCTGATCGGCCCCCTCACCTTCCTGTGGCTGGGCAAGGAAAAGACGCCAGGCGAGTCGAGCTTCGACCGCCTGGCCCTGCTGGAACAATTGCTGCCCGTCTACGGCGCCCTGCTCGACCGCCTCAAGCAGCAAGGCGTGACATGGGTACAGGTCGACGAACCGATCCTGGGCCTGGACTTGCCCAGCGCGTGGCGCAGCGCTTTCGAGAGCACCTATTGGCAGTTGAACCAGGCAGGCGTGAATATATTGCTGGCCACGTATTTCTCGCCGCTGGAAGAAAACCTCAGCCTGGCCTGCCGCCTGCCCGTGGCCGGCCTGCACGTGGACGGCATCCGCGCGCCGCATGAACTGATCAGTGTCACGGACTGGCTGCCCGCGCATAAAGTCTTGTCGATCGGCATCGTCGATGGCCGCAATATCTGGCGTACCGACCTCGACGCGGCCCTGGCCGTGCTGCAGCCGCTGGCGGCCAAGCGCAACGGCCACCTGTGGCTGGCGCCGTCGTGCTCACTGCTGCACGTGCCGTTCAGCCTGGAAGCGGAAACGGAACTCGACGGTGAAATCCGGACCTGGCTGGCGTTTGCCACGGAAAAACTGGCAGAAATCGCTGTCCTCAAGGAGGCGCTCGCGGGCCATCCCGATGACGCTGCGCTGGCCGCCTTGGCCATTTCTCGCCAGGCCATCGCCGGGCGCCGCGCCAGCCCCCGTGTGCACCGTCCGCAAGTGGCGCAGCGCCTGCAAGCGCTCACGCCCACCGTGGACCGCCGCGATTCCAGCTTCCCGCTGCGCCAGGCCGTGCAGCGCGCGCGTTTCCAGTTGCCCGACTTCCCGACGACGACCATCGGTTCCTTCCCCCAGACGACGGCCATCCGCGCCGCGCGCGCCAGTTTCAAGCAAGGCGAACTTGGGGGCGCCGAGTATGAAGCACAGATGCGCGCCGAAATCGCCCACGCCGTGGGGCGCCAGGAGGCGCTGGGCCTGGACGTGCTCGTGCATGGCGAAGCGGAACGCAACGACATGGTCGAATACTTCGGCGAGCAGCTGGACGGTTTTATGTTTACCCGCCACGGCTGGGTGCAATCGTACGGCTCGCGCTGCGTCAAGCCGCCCGTCATCTACGGCGACGTGCAGCGCCCGGCCGCCATGACGGTGGCTTGGACGGTACACGCGCAAAGCCTGACGCATAAACCGGTGAAGGGCATGCTGACGGGACCGGTGACGATCCTGCAATGGTCGTTCGTGCGCGACGACCAGCCGCGCGCCACCACGACGCTGCAGCTGGCTCTGGCCATCCGCGACGAAGTGGCAGACCTGGAAACGGCCGGCATCGGCATCATCCAGATCGACGAACCGGCCATCCGCGAAGGCTTGCCGCTGCGCCGCGGCCAGTGGGACGCCTACCTGGACTGGGCCACGCGCGCCTTCCGTATCGCCGCGTCCGTCGTCAGCGACGCGACGCAGATCCACACCCACATGTGCTATGCCGAGTTCAACGACATCCTGCCGCAGATCGCCGCCATGGATGCCGACGTCATCACGATCGAGACGAGCCGCTCCGGCATGGAACTGCTGACAGGCTTTGGCCAGTTCCAGTATCCGAACGAAATCGGCCCCGGCGTGTACGACATCCACTCGCCGCGCATCCCCTCGACGCCCGACATGGTGACATTGCTGCAAAAAGCCAGCGCCGTGATTCCACCGGCCCATTTATGGGTCAACCCGGATTGCGGCTTGAAGACGCGGGGCTGGGTGGAAACGGAGGCGGCGTTGAAAAACATGGTGGCGGCGGCGCGGCAGATGCGCGCGGCTTGATCCAGGACTGCGCCGCCAAGGCGCATTCTCGGCGGCTTTCGGGGTGGCGCACCGGTTTTCCGGGGCGCCGCCCGTTTTTTTTGACATGAAGTGGGTGTTGCCCTGCGGAATAGCACGCGCCAGGCCCCTGACGCCGATTTTTTTGCAGTAGAATGCAAGAAATTTACTGCTCCCATTGTTGCCGCACGGAACATCTGGCCTGCCGCAGTTTCACTTTGATAAATGTTTATGTCCAAAAGCCCGTCGCAGAAGCCTATCGAAATCAAGATTTCCACCGTCGTTGCTGTCTCCGCCATCATGCATAGCGCCGATACGCAGGCACTCGATGCCGCCTTGCGCGACATGACGGGCGGCGTGGCCGACTTTTTCGAGGACGACCTGGCCGTGCTGGACGTGGCAGCCTTGCCGCCCGGCAGCGTGCCCATCGACTGGGCCGCTTTGGTCGCCCTGCTGAAAAAATACCGTTTGAATGCCGTGGCCGTGCGCAATGCGCCGGCCGACATGCATGACGCCATCCTGGCGCAAGGCTTGAGCCTCGACAGCGGCAAGACGCGCGACGATGCGCCGCCCAAGGATGGCGCCAAGGATACGCCCACGGCGGCCGCCCAGGCGGGCGCCGACGCCCAGGTGATGGTCATCGACACGCCCGTGCGGGCCGGCCAGCGCATTTATGCGCGCGGCTGCGACCTGATCATTACCGCTGTCGTCAACAATGGCGCCGAAATCATCGCCGACGGCAGCATCCATGTGTATTCCTCGCTGTACGGCCGCGCGCTGGCCGGCGCCTCGGGCAATGCCCAGGCGCGCATCTTCGCGCTGGCCATGGAACCGGAACTGGTCTCGATCGCCGGCGTGTACCGCACGTTCGAGGATGGTTTCCCTGCGGAAATGGCGCGCGGACCCGCGCAAATTCGTTTGGCTGGAGACAGAATCGATATACACTCTGTCAATCCGGTCACTCCCGTGAACCGCTCTTAAGCTGCACAATTCAAGAGATATCTGAAAAGGATTATTTGTGGCAAGAATTATTGTTGTGACGTCCGGCAAGGGCGGTGTCGGCAAGACGACCTCTAGCGCCAGTTTTTCCACTGGCCTGGCCATGCGCGGCCACAAGACAGCCGTGCTCGACTTCGACGTGGGCCTGCGTAACCTCGACCTGATCATGGGTTGCGAGCGCCGCGTCGTCTACGACCTGATCAATGTGATCAACAAAGAGGCCACCCTGAACCAGGCCCTGATCAAGGACAAGCACTGCGACAACCTGTTCATCCTGCCCGCGTCGCAAACGCGCGACAAGGATGCCTTGTCGGAAGAAGGCGTGGAACGCGTGTTGAACGACCTGATCAACATGGGTTTCGAGTTCATCATCTGCGATTCGCCGGCCGGCATCGAGCATGGCGCGCTGATGGCGCTGACGTTCGCCGACGAAGCCATCATCGTCACCAACCCGGAAGTGTCGTCGGTGCGCGATTCGGACCGCATCCTCGGCATCCTGCAAGCCAAATCGCGCCGCGCGCAGACGGGCGGCGAGCCGGTCAAGGAACATTTGCTGATCACCCGCTACTCGCCGAAACGCGTGGAATCGGATGAAATGCTGTCCTACCAGGACGTGCAGGAAATCCTGCGCATCCCGCTGGTGGGCATCATTCCGGAGTCGGAGCAAGTACTGGCCGCCTCGAACCAGGGCAATCCGGCCATCCATTTCACGGGCACGGACGTGGCGCAAGCCTATGAAGACGTGGTCTCGCGTTTCCTCGGCGAAGAAGTCGAGTTGCGCTTTACCAACTATGAAAAGCCTGGATTACTCCAGCGCATTTTTGGGGCGAAGTGATATGGCCTTGCTTTCTTTCCTCTTCCCCCCCAAGCCGAAGACGGCCACCGCGGCCAAGGAACGCCTGCAGATCATCATCGCCCGCGAACGCAGCGGACGCGATGGTCCGGACTTCCTGCCCGCCCTGCACAAGGAATTGATCGCCGTCATTTCCAAGTACACCAAGGTGAATGCCGACGACATCAAGATTTCGCTGGACCGCCAGGGCAACCTGGAGGTGCTCGACGTCAACGTGGTGCTGCCGGACGCGTAATAGTTAATCCGGCCTGACCGTGAGCAATTCCTGCGCCACCGCGGCGCAGGCGTTCACGTGCTGGTTGCCGATCTGGCGGAACACGGCGTAGCCGATGGCCGCCGCCACCGCCTGGCCGGCAAACGGCACGAAGCGCGCCACCTGCTTGGTGGCTATCTTGATGCCACTGCGCTTGAGCAGGTGAAGGATCAGTTCGCGCGACACCAGCTTCCCAACCAGCATGCCGCCCATGCCCACCGCCGCGCGGTAGGCCATCATCTTGAACTGCGGGTTCAGGCGCTCGATCTGCTCGGGCGTGAGGCCGAATTCGTGGTTGATATCGTTGATCAGCATGGAAAACAGGCCCACGTCGGACATCAGGTCGATGCCGGGAATGGGAATGGCCGAGGCGCCCGCCGACATCATGGCGCGCCGCTGCACCAGGCGCCGGCAACGCTCGCGCACTTGCTCGATTTCCGCACGACTGGCCGGTATCAGTGTCCAATCGGTAGTGCTCTTGTCTGACATGGCCGTTTCTCCACAGTAGGGGGTAGATGAACAAGTGTAACGTAAAGGGTCTGCCCTCCGATTTCACTGGACACAGTTGCAATCTCTGTTATATTTCACTTGAGCATTCCTTAACATTACGATAAGCAGAGCAGACCGTCTGTTTGTTGCTACACACTCCAGCCAATTATGCGAATTGCCGTACTCGATAGCGACCATAGCCAGGCAGAACTGATCTGCCAGGTGCTCACCGCCGCCGGCCACGCTTGCCACGAGTTTCAGAGTGGCAAGGAAATGCTGGGGCAACTGCGCAAGGACAGTTGCGACATGCTCATCCTCGACTGGCATGTGAGCGATCTGGACGGTGCGGAAGTCTTGCGCCGTGCCCGGGAAAAACTGGCGCCGAAGGCGCCCGTGTTGTTTATGACCAACAGTTCCGGTGAAGACGACGTGGTGGCGGGCATGACGGCAGGTGCCGACGACTACATGATCAAGCCCCTGCGGCGCAGCGAACTGACCTTGCGCACCCAGGCGCTGCTGCGCGTGGCGTATCCGGCCCAGAATGGCGCCGAGTACTTGCAATTCGGTCATTACACGTTTGAAACCCGCCCCGGCCGCCTGCTGCGCGATGGCGAAGTACTGGACGTAACGCACAAGGAATTCGCCCTGGCGCTGCTGTTTTTCCGCAACCTGGGCCGGCCCCTGTCGCGCGCCTACATCCACGAAGCCGTGTGGCAGCGCGACACGGCCCTGCCTTCGCGCACCATGGATACCCACGTCTCGCGCGTGCGCAACAAGCTGCAGCTGAAACCGGAACACGGCTACCGGCTCGTGCCCGTCTACAGCTATGGTTATCGCCTGGAAAAACTGGGCGGCTGAATGGCGGCAAACGGCTGACCTGCTCAAAGCGCGGGCACAAAGCGCTATAATGTCGGCATAAGTCACCCCAACAGCCCTGAAATGCAACTGCTCGCCGTCGGTCTCAACCATACCACCGCCCCAGTGTCGCTCCGCGAACAGCTGGCGTTTGCGCCTGAGCACTTGGGTTCGGCGGTGATGGCGGCGCGCACCTGGTTCCAGCGCATCGACTTGCGCGACAACGATGAAGCGGCCATCCTGTCGACGTGCAACCGCACCGAGCTGTATGCGGCCAGCCACGTGCCCAATCCGCTCGACGCGGGCGCGCATTTCCTGGCCGATTATCACAAGCTCAACTACAGCGAGCTGCGCCCCCACTTGTATATGCTGCCGCAGCACGATGCCGTGCGCCACACCTTCCGCGTCGCCTCCGGGCTCGATTCGATGGTGCTGGGCGAAACGCAGATCCTGGGGCAGATCAAGGACGCCATCCGCACGGCCGACGAGGCGGGCGGCCTGGGCACGTATCTGCACCAGTTGTTCCAGCGCAGCTTTTCCGTGGCCAAGGAAGTGCGCAGCAGCACGGAAATCGGCGCCCACAGCGTGTCCATGGCGGCCGCCGCCGTGCGCCTGTCGCAGCGCATCTTCGACAAGATCGCCGAGCAGAACGTGCTGTTCATCGGCGCCGGCGAAATGATCGAATTGTGCGCCACGCACTTTGCGGCGCAAAACCCGAAAAGCATCACCATTGCCAACCGCACCATGGAGCGGGGCGAGGAACTGGCGCACCGCTTCAACGGCAAGGCCATCCGCCTGGCGGACTTGCCGGAGCAGCTGCACCAGTTCGACATCGTCATCTCGTGCACGGCGTCATCGTTGCCGCTGCTGGGCCTGGGCCTGGTCGAGCGCGCCATCAAGGCACGCCGCCACAAGCCCATGTTCATGGTCGACCTGGCCGTGCCGCGCGATATCGAAGCGGAAGTAGGCCGTTTGAACGACGTCTTCCTGTACACGGTCGACGACCTGGGCAAGGTCGTGCAGACGGGCCTGGAAAGCCGGCAAGCGGCCGTGGCGCAAGCCGAAGCCATCATCGAGACGCGCGTGCAGTCGTTCATGAGCTGGGTCGACGACCGCGCCATGGTGCCCGTCATCCAGCATTTGCATGAAAACAGCGAATCGTTGCGCCTGATGGAAGTGGAACGGGCGCGCAAGATGCTGGCCAAGGGCGCCGATATCGACGCCGTCCTGGAAGCGCTGTCGAAAGGCTTGACGGCCAAGTTCCTGCACGGCCCGCAGCAGGCGCTGCACCACGCGCAAGGCGACGAGCGCAAACAGCTGGTCACCCTGCTGCCGAAACTGTTCCGCCCCCGCCGTTAGCGCAGCCCCGCTGGCCGCCCGCGCGCGGCCACCCTTGCCCGCCTGCCGGGCTTGCATCATCCCTACACTCTTTTACCGCGAATCGCTATGAAACCATCCATGCTGGCCAAACTCGATCAACTGGCGAACCGCCTGGTCGAACTCGACGAACTGCTGATGCATCCGGACGCCACGTCAAACATGGACAGCTACCGCAAGATGACGCGCGAGCACGCCGAACTGGGCCCGCTCGTGGCCCTGTACCGTTCCTACCAGGAAGCGGGCAACGATATTACGACGGCGCAAGAGATGCTGGGCGATCCGGACATGAAGGAATTCGCCCAGGAAGAAATCGAGGCAGCGAAAGCCACCATGACGCGGCTCGAACGCGAACTGCAGACCATGTTGCTGCCGAAGGACGTCAACGACGAGCGCAACATCTTCCTGGAAATTCGCGCCGGCACGGGCGGCGATGAGTCGGCGCTGTTCGCCGGCGATTTATTACGCATGTACACGCGCTTTGCCGAGCGCAACCGCTGGCAGGTGGAACTCGTGTCCTCGTCCGACTCCGACCTGGGCGGCTACCGCGAAGTGATCGTGCGCGTGGTGGGCAATGGCGCGTATTCGAAACTGAAATTCGAATCGGGCGGCCACCGCGTGCAGCGCGTGCCGGCCACGGAAACGCAGGGCCGCATCCACACGTCGGCCTGCACGGTGGCCGTGATGCCGGAAGCCGATGAAGTCGAAGACGTCAACATCAACCCGGCCGACTTGCGCATCGACACCTACCGCGCCTCGGGTGCCGGCGGACAGCACATCAACAAGACGGATTCGGCCGTGCGCATCACCCACTTGCCGACCGGCATTGTGGTCGAATGCCAGGATGACCGCAGCCAGCACAAGAACAAGGCGCAGGCGATGAAGGTGCTGGCCGCGCGCATCAAGGACGTGCAGTTGCGCGAACAGCAGTCGAAGGAAGCGGCCACGCGCAAGAGCCTGATCGGCTCGGGCGACCGCAGCGAGCGCATCCGCACTTACAATTTCCCGCAAGGCCGCCTGACGGACCACCGCATCAACCTGACGTTATATAAGCTGGACTTCATCATGGATGGGGATTTGACGGAGTTGACGAATGCGCTGGCGGCAGAACATCAGGCGGAGCTATTGGCGGCGCTGGGCGACTAAACGCTGACGCCGTTGCGTCGGCTTACGCTGCGCTAAGCCGACCTACGCCACAATTTGTAGGTCGGCTTGGCGCGCAGCGCGTAAGCCGACAGCTTTAAGTAGCGGCTAAGCAATAAAAATCTAGCCTTGTGCGAAAATGACCAGCTCGATTCCATCCACCTCACCGTGTCGCCCATGAAAAATTCACGCACCGTCCTCCTGTTGACCGCCGCCCTGTGTTTCCTGATGCTGGGCGTGGCCATGTATTTGCAGCACGCCATGAACATGGCGCCGTGCCCGCTGTGCGTGATCCAGCGCTACCTGTTCCTCGCCATTGGCATCGCCTGCCTGGCTGGCGCGGTGGCAAACAAACCGAAAATCGGCGCCAGCGTCGGCTTGCTGGCGGCCCTGGGCGGCCTGGGCGTGGGCGCCAAGCATTTGTACGTGCTGGCCAACCCCGGCTTCTCGTGCGGCATCGACCCGGTGGAAACGGCGCTGAACAAGGTCTTCACGGCCGAACTCATGCCCTTCATGTTTGAATCGTACGGCGCCTGCGAAAACGCCGGCGAACCGTTTTTCGGCCTGTCGATCCCGCAATGGGCATTCGCCTGGTTCGCCATCTTCGCCATCGCCATGCTGTGGACTTTGCTGCGCCGTCAGAAATAATCGAAAGCACCATGCCAGAAACCTTGATTCCCGCCGGCAGCACTGTCGGCGCCCTGCAAATCCGTCCACTGCTCGATCCGCTCGATAACCGCATCCTGCTGGGCCACGCGCTGGGCCTGTCGCGCGTGTCGCTGATCACGCAATCGGAGCGCGTGCTCACTCCCAACGAAACGGAACGGCTGTCGAGCTTGCTGGCGCGCCGCCTGCAGGGCGAGCCGATCGCCTACATCGTCGGCCAGCGCGAATTTTTCGGCCTGCCGTTCGAAGTGAACGACGCCGTGCTGATCCCCCGCCCCGACACGGAAGTGCTGGTGGAACTGGCGCTCGATCGACTGCCGCCCGGCGGACGGGTGCTCGACATGGGCACGGGCAGCGGCGCCATCGCCGTTGCGCTGGCGCACACGCGCCCCGACGCCGTCGTCACGGCCCTGGACGTGAGCAGCGCGGCGCTGGCCGTGGCGCGCCGCAACGCCAGCGCCAACGGCGTCAACATCACCTTCATGGCCAGCGACTGGTTCGAAGCGCTGGGTACGGAAAAATTCGACCTGATCGTCTCCAATCCCCCCTACATCGCCAGCGGCGACCGCCATCTGGCCGAAGGCGATTTGCGCTTCGAGCCAGCGGACGCGCTGACCGACCATGCCGATGGCCTGTCGGACCTGCGCACCATCGTCTCCGGCGCCGCGCGCCACCTGGCGACGGGCGCCTGGCTCCTGATGGAGCACGGCTACGACCAGGCGGCATCCGTGCGCAGCTTGCTGACCGACGCCGGCTACAATAAAGTGCAAAGCTGGCGCGACCTGGCCGGCATCGAACGAGTCAGCGGCGCCCGCCTGGGCTGACGGCCGCCACCTGCGCAAAGCTTGACCCGGCAGCGCGCCAGATCCCCCGCAGTTTGTTAAAATATCAAGCGAATTCCTGACCGAAGCGCCGTCCCCGTTGCCCGGGGCGGACGCTGGCGACGCGGCGTTTTTTGGGCCGGCGCCGACGCATTTGCCAAAATTCGGTTAATCTCAGCACAAATTATTTATATGCTGCACAAGAAAGGAAGCTCAAATTGCCCAACCTGTTGACTCGCCGCCTGGCATTGCTGACCGAAGATGCCAACCGCGCGCTGCTGGGCGGCTTGCGCGGCATCGAGCGTGAAACCCTGCGCGTCGACCACGCCGGCCATCTGGCTTCCACGCCCCACCCCGCCGCCCTGGGTTCGGCGCTGACGCACCCTGAAATCACCACCGATTACGCCGAAGCGCTGCTTGAATTCATCACGCCGGCCGAAGCGGACATCGGCGTCACGCTCGACAAGCTCGACACCGTGCACCGCCACGCCTACAGCCGCCTCGGCGCCGAGTTGCTGTGGAGCCAGTCGATGCCATGCCAGTTGCCGCCCGAAGCGGAGATCGAGATCGCCAACTACGGCAGCTCGAACATGGGCATGCTCAAGCACGTCTACCGGCGCGGCCTGGCCTTGCGCTACGGCAAAGCCATGCAATGCATCGCCGGCATCCATTACAACTACTCGCTCGACGAGCAGCTGTGGCAAGTGCTGGCCAGCAATCCGGACACCAGCGCCAGCGCCACGCAGGCGGCAGCCACGCCGAAAGACGTGCAGTCGGAAAGCTATCTGGCGACGATCCGCAACTTCCGCCGCTACAGCTGGCTGCTGATGTACCTGTTCGGCGCTTCGCCGGCCCTGTCCGCCGGTTTCCTGCGCGGCCGCGCGCACAAGCTCGATACCTTGTCCGACGATACCCTCTTCCTGCCGTACGCCACCAGCCTGCGCATGAGCGACCTCGGCTACCAGAACGACGCCCAGTCGGGCCTGCGCCCGCACGAAAACAGCCTGGACGACTACGTCAACGCGCTCACGCACGCCGTCAACGACCCGTATCCGCCGTATGCGGCGCTGGGTACAAAGAAGGATGGCGAGTGGATACAATTGTCCACCAACGTGTTGCAGATCGAAAATGAATACTATTCGACCATCCGCCCAAAGCGCGTGATCCGCACGGGCGAGCGGCCGATACAAGCCCTGTGCCTGCGCGGCGTGCAATACATCGAAGTGCGCTGCATGGATGTCGACCCCTTCGAACCGGTCGGCATCAGCTTGGAAACGGGCCGCTTCCTCGACGCGTTTTTGCTGTTCTGCGCGCTCGACGACAGCGGTCCCATCTCGGCCGAGCAAAGCGCCTGCTACACGAACAATTTCGCCCGCACCGTCAAGGAAGGCCGCAAGCCGGGCTTGAGCCTGCGCCGCGATGGCGAGGACATCGGCTTGCAGGCCTGGGGCGAGGAATTGCTGGCACGCATCGCCCCCGTGGCAGCGCTGCTCGACTCTCGCCATGGCGGCACGCAGCACGCGGACAGCCTGGCGGCGCAAGCCGTCAAACTGGCCAACCCGGACGCGACGCCATCGGCGAAGGTTCTGGCGGAGCTGCGCGCCAACGGCGGCTCGTTTGCCGCCTTCGGCCTGCGGCAAAGCGAACGCCATGCGGCGTTTTTCCGCGCGCATCCGCCCACGGCCGAGCAAAGCGCATATTTCGACGCGATGGCCGCCAGCTCGCTGGCCGAGCAGCGCGCCATGGAAGAAGCGGCGCCAGCCGGCAGCTTCGACGATTTCGTCGCCGCCTACCGCGCCAGCACCCTGTGCTCGCACACCTGATCCTGCCCGACTTTTTGCCTGGCGCCCCATGCTGACCTTCTACAATGAATTGCACGGCCAGCACCGGGGCCGCTTCGAGATGTTTCGCGGCACCATGGTGCCCTGCTTCGAGACGCCCGAACGGGCTGACATGGTGGTGGCCGAGCTGGGCCGGCGCAACCTGGGCCGCATCGTCACGCCGCACGGCGTGCCGCTGACGTCGCTCGAGCGCATCCACACGCCCCGCTACCTGCATTTTTTGCGCCACGCCTGGCACGACTGGCTGGCGCTCGACCCGGATAATGCGGGCAAGGATGCGCTGCCATCCGTGTGGCCCGTGCGCACCTTGCGCAGCGATATCGAACCGGACGACTTCACGGCCAAGCTGGGGCTGTACTCGATGGACAATGGCACGCCGCTGACGGCCGGCACGTGGACGGCGGCCAAGACGGGCGCCGACTGCGCCGTCAACGCGGCCCACGCGCTGCGCCTGGGCGAGCGGGCCACGTTTGCCCTCACGCGCCCGCCGGGCCACCACGCGGGCAGCGATTTCTTTGGCGGCTACTGTTTCCTGAACAACGCGGCCCTGGCCGCACAGCATCTGCTCGACGACGGCGCCCGCAAGGTCGCCATCCTCGATATCGACTACCACCACGGCAACGGCACCCAAAGCATCTTTTACCAGCGCGACGACGTGCTGTTTGCCTCGATCCACGCCGACCCACGCAATGAGTATCCGTTTTATCTGGGCCATGCCGACGAGACGGGCAGCGGCGCGGGACTCGGTTACAACGTCAACCTGCCGCTGCCGGCCGGCAGCACCACGGCCAGCTGGTTCGCCGCGCTGGAAACGGCCTGCCTGCGCATCAATATGTACGCACCCGACGCGCTGGTGGTCTCGCTCGGTGTCGACACCTTCGCCGGCGACCCGCTGTCGCACTTCGCCCTGCAAAGCGGCGACTACCTGCGCGTGGGCGAACGCCTCGCGCACCTGAACCTGCCCACCGCCTTCATCCTCGAGGGCGGCTATGCAGTGAAGGAAATCGGCATCAATGTCGTCAATGTGCTCGAAGGTTTTGAAACCGCGGAGTAATTCTGGGGTCAGCCCCCCGTCCACGTTGACGGTGAGCCTGGCGTTAGCAGTGTTGAGGGTCTGACCCCGGCTTTAGCAGCGCTACATATTCCGGAACAGACTCATGAACGGCTGGCTCACGGCCAGGGTTTCCGGCCGCGTCTTCAGGCGCAAGACACCACGTCCCACCTCGTCGCGCGTGACGGACGCCACCATCTTCATGTTGACGATGGTGGAGCGGTGGATCTGCTTGAAGATGGCCGGGTCGAGCACGTCGAGCAGTTCGCGGATCGGCTTGCGCAGCAGCGCCTCGCCGTCCGCCGTCATGACGGCCGTGTACTTGGTGTCGGACTGAAAATAGGCGATGTCTTCCACCATGATCAGCCGCGTATCCTTGCCGCTGCTGGCCGTCAGCCACACCAGCGGCGGCGATTTGGCGGCGGCCGGCAAGGCACTACTCAATTGCTGCAGCAAGCCGGCCAGCGCGCCATCGCCCGCCCGGGCCTTGCCGGCCCGCGCCCGCACGCGCTGCAGGGTCGCTTGCAGGCGCTCGCGGGCGATCGGTTTCAACAGATAATCGACGGCGCCCTTGTCGAAAGCGTCGATCGCGTACTGGTCGTAGGCCGTGACAAATACCACCTGCGTGGCGGGACTCGCTTCGAGCGCGCCGGCCGCCACTTCCAGCCCCGTCAGGCCCGGCATGCGGATGTCGAGGAAGGCGACGTCGGGCTTGTGCGTGGCGATGGCCTCGAGCGCCGTACCGCCGTCGTCGCAGGCGGCGGCGATGCGCAGTGCCGGCCACTCTTCGGCCAGCAGGGCCACGAGCGCGTCGCGCAGCAGGGTTTCATCTTCGGCGATGACGCAAGTCATCTCAGGCTGATGCATACGACACTCCTTGCGCCGTACTGTCGGGCACCGTGATGGTAGCCGTCACGCCATCGGGGAAATTGGCGACAATGGCAAACGCGGCGGCATTGCCGTAGGTCAGGCGCAGGCGTTCGCGCACATTGCGCAGGCCGATGCCCGTGCCGGCGCCATCGTCGCTGAAGCCCTTGCCGTCGTCGGCCACCGTGACGATCACCGTGCCATTGCCGCTGCGCGCCATGATCCAGATGGTGCCGCCGCCGCTTTTCGGCTCCAGGCCATGCTTGATGGCGTTTTCCACCAGGGTTTGCAGCATCATCGGCGGCAGTTCCACCTGGCGCAGGTATTGCGGCACTTCGATCTGCAGGTTCAAACGCCCGCCCATGCGGATTTTCAAAATATCGAGGTAGGCGCGCGCCCGTTCCAGCTCCGTGCCCAGGGTCGACATGGCTTGCTCCGTGCGCGGCAGCGAGTGGCGCAGGTACAGGATCAGGTTGCCCAGCATTTCATCGGCGCGCACGGGGTCGCTGCGCGTGAGCAGCTGCGCGCTGGCCAGGGTGTTGTACAGGAAGTGCGGCTCCACCTGCGCGTGCAGCAGGCTCAGTTTGGCCACCGTGAGTTCCTTTTCCGTCACCGTCTGGCGCGCCTCGGCCTGCTCGCCGCGCCGGCGCTGCGCCACGCGGCGCGTCATCGCCCGCGTCACCGCTTCCGCGTTTTCCAGGTTGCTGCCATGGTCGACGAGGAACCAGTCCGTCCAGGCATTGCGCCCCGGCTCGCAGATCAGGGTCACGCTGCCCGCCTCGCCATTCGGCGTGACGGTGGCGAGGATCTGGTTCGGCCGCGGCTCGAGGAAACCCAGCACGCGCATGCGGGGCAAGCCCGTGTGCGTGTAGGGCGCGGCACGGCGCACTCTAGCCTGCACCTGCAGGCTGTCGCGCGCGCTTTCCACCACTTCGCTGCCCGGCAATTCGCGGATGGCCGCGTCGATCATGTCGAACGCTTCGCCCGCCTCGAACGGAATCTCGATCTGGCGCCGCTGACGGCTCGACAGGGTGCCGGCATTGACGGCGCCGGCGATCAGGCGCACGCGCCGCACGTGCGAAAACGCATTCGTGATGACGGCGCTGGCCAGCAGCGCGCCGACGATGACAAAGAAGCCTTCCGTATGCCCGAAAATATGGCGCAGGAAATTCTCCACCAGGATCGCCGTGGCGATGATGTACGTGACCATCGTGGCCAAGGTGATGCGCAGGATAAAGAAGAGGCTAGTCATGATTTTTCCTTGGGGTTTGAAGTGGGCCAAGCATAACCATCGGTGCGCGCGGCGGTGGCCATTATGCGATGGAAGGCCCGTAGTGGCGACAAAGGCTGCAAAATAAAGCATCAATCCGCGCCGCCCCGAAATAAAATCGCTTGCAATTAAATAGTGCGCGATATATATTGTGTACATGGACGCCGGCAAGTGCTTCTGCAGACGGAGATCCTGGGGCGACAGCCCATGAAACAAGTAGCACACTATTTAGTAGCCACCTATTTATCTACCTAAAGGAAACCATCATGTCGATCAAACAAGTCCTGTACCGCGCTCAAGCCACCGCCACCGGAGGCCGCGAAGGCCGTGCCGTGTCGTCCGACAACGTGCTGGACGTCAAGCTGACCACGCCAAAAGAACTGGGCGGCAATGGCGCCGTCGGCACCAATCCGGAACAACTGTTTGCCGCCGGCTACTCGGCCTGCTTCATCGGCGCCATGAAATTCGTTGGCGGCCGCGACAAGATCGCCCTGCCAGCGGACCTGTCCATCGAAGGCAACGTCGGCATCGGCGCCATCGAAACGGGCTTCGGCATCGAAGTGGAACTGAAAATCTCGCTGCCAGGCATGGAGCGCGCCGCCGCCGAAGCACTGGTCGCCGCCGCCCACATCGTCTGCCCGTACTCGAACGCCACGCGCGGCAACATCGACGTCACCCTGACGATCGTCTAATCCCCGCTGCACGCACTGTACCTCCCCGGCCGCGCCCTGGCGCCGCCGGGGATTTTTTGCGTTAACGCAACACCTGCAGCGCCTGCAGCAGCCTGTCCGCCAGGGCCGGCGCCGAGGCGGGATTCTGTCCCGTGATCAGTTCGCGGTCGACCACCACGTTGCTGGTCCATGGCGCCTGGTTCTGCACATAGCGCGCGCCAGCTGCCTGCAAGCCCGATTGCGGATAGAACTTCATCGTTCCGCCCTTCAGCGCGCCTTGCGCCGCCAGCTCTTCCTGATTGCTGATGACCGTCATGCGGTAGCCGCTGTAGATCCAGTCCGCTGGCATGGGCGGCGTGCGTCCCGCTTCCAGCGCGGCCGCAAACGCTGCCGCCTGCGGCAAGGCCGACAGCAGGGCGATGGGGCCGTGGCACAGCAGCGCCGTCGGCTTGCTGTCCGCGTGGAACTGACGCAGCAAGGCGCCCAGGCCGGCGTCCTTCAACAGATCCTGCATCGGCGCGTGGCCGCCCGGCACCAGCACGGCCGCGTAGTGTCCGTAACCGATTTGCGCCACCCGTTTCAGGCTGATCACGGGCGAGCGGCCCGGCACCGTCAGCGCCAGCTGGTCCAGCAGCGCCTTGTGCGCCGCGTGCGCGGCCGCGTCGCCGCCAAAGTAATCGACCGTATCCGAGCTGGCGTCCAGGGTGGGCGCCTGGCCCTGCGGCGTGGCGAACGTCACCGTGTGGCCCGCGTCGAGCAGCTTTTTCACGGGCTGCATCAATTCATTCAGATAAAAACCCGTCGAAAAGACCTTGCCGTCGCGCAGCTCGAGGTGATTGGCGTCCGACAGCACGACGAGGACGTCGGCCGCCTGGGCGGTGGAAAAGGCGGCGAGCAACAGGCTGCTGATCAGTAATTTTTTCATGGTGTGGCCTTTCTGTAGAGAGGTCACCAGCATATTCCGAATCAAAATGGGGAAAAATGATGAATAATGCACAGCACTGATGCGTAATACGACCGAATAAGGCAACACATGGATAAATTGCAGGCAATGCAGCTGTTTCGCCGCGTGGCCGAGCTGGGCAGCTTTCGCCGCGCGGCCGACGAACTGGACTTGTCGGCCTCGTATGTGAGCCGGCGCATCGGCCAGCTGGAGCAGGAGCTGGGCGGGCGCCTGATGACGCGCACCACGCGCCAGCTGGCCCTGACGGAAACGGGCGCCGCCTATCTCGAGCACTGCCGCAAGCTGCTCGACGAGCTGGCGCAGGCGGAAGACATGGTGGCCCATTCGACGGCGCACGTGACGGGCCGTCTGCGCATCAACGCGCCGCTGACCTTGGGCGTGGGCGAGCTGGCCGAAGGCCTGGCCGATTTCATGGCCGACTGGCCCGCGCTGCGCCTGGACGTCGACCTGAAGGATGAATATGTCGACCTGGCGGCGGCCAACTACGACCTGGGCTTTCGCGTCACCACCGCGCTCAACGATTCGAGCTACGTGGCGCGCCACATCCACGACTACCGCCTGCACATCTGCTGCGCCCCCGCCTACCTGGAACGTCACGGCCCCCTGCGCGAACCCACGGACCTGACGCGCCAGCGCTGCTTCATCTACAGCCACGCGCTGTTCGGCAGCCGCTGGCCGCTGCGCCATGCGGGACCGCACAGCGACATCGAAGTGCCGAACTGGGTCCGCACGAACAACACCCTGTTCATGCGCAGCCTGATCCTGCGCGGCCTGGGCATCGGCATCCTGCCCACCTTTGTCTGCCGCGAGGAACTGGCCAGCGGCGCCCTGGTCGAGCTGTTTCCGGACATCGAGCGCCCCAGCCTGGCGCTGTTTGCCATCTATCCGTCGCGTCAGCTGGTGGCGCCCCGCGTGACGCGCTGCATCGAGCACCTGAAGCAGTGGTATGCGCAGCGCTATCCCACGCCGGCCGCGTGAAGCCGGTAAAATCACGCCACTCTCAATCAAGGATGACCCATGATCAGCTGGCAATGGAACACGTTCGACGAACTCGGCCCCCACGATTTGTACCAGGTGCTGGCCTTGCGCCAGCGCGTGTTCGTCATCGAACAGCAGTGCATTTATCCGGACCTGGACGGCCATGACCAACAAGCCATGCATTTGCTGGGCTGGCAAACGGTCGATGGCCAGCGCCGGCTGGGCGCCTACCTGCGCGTGCTGGCGCCGGGCGCCAAGTATGTGGAAATGTCGCTGGGCCGCGTGCTGACGGCGCCCGAGGCGCGCACCACGGGCGCCGGCAAACAGCTATTAACGGAAGGCATCGCCCGCGCTGAACGCCAGCACCCCGGCCACGCCGTCCGCATCGGCGCGCAGCAGTACCTGGAGCGTTTCTATCAGTCCTTCGGTTTTGTCACCGTCAGCGCGCCCTACGATGAAGATGGGATACAGCACGTCGACATGCTGCGCGCGGCGCCGGGAGCTGCGGCGTGACGACGGCCCTGATTTCCTGGAGCGGCGGCAAGGATTCCTGCCTGGCCCTGTGGCGCGCGCGCAACGCCGGCATGGCCGTTCCCCTGTTGATCACGGCCATGGATGAAGATGGCCGCAAGTCGCGCTCGCACGGCGTGCCGCCCGAGCTGCTCGCCGCGCAGGCGGCCAGCCTGGGCGCGCGCCTGCAGCGCTATCACGCCAGCTGGGCCAGCTATGAAGAGCAATTCATCGCCATGCTGCGCGCGGCCAAGGCCGAGGGCATCGATCATGCGCTGTTTGGCGACATCGACTTGCAGCCGCACCGCGACTGGGAAGAAAAAGTCTGCGCCGCGGCCGGCCTGACGGCCCACCTGCCCCTGTGGGGCGGGGACCGCCGCGCGCTGGTCGACGAATTTCTCGCCGCCGGCTTCAAGGCCATCGTCGTGTGCATCAATGGCCAGCACTTGCCGCGCGCATTTTGCGGGCGCGAGTTCGATGCGTCCTTCCTGGCCGACCTGCCGCCCGGCGTCGACGCCTGCGGCGAAAACGGCGAATTCCACACCTTCGTCTACGACGGCCCCGCCTTCAGCGCACCGGTGGCGCTGCGCCGCACGCAAGTGCTGCAATACGACGCGCCTGCCAACTTGGGCGGCGCCACGTATTACTTCCAGGAGCTGGCCCCGCCCGAGGCGTAAGGGGGCCGCCAAAGCAAAAAGGGCGATTCCGTGGAATCGCCCTTTTATTTGCTGCCCTGCGCGTGCTTACTTTTTCGTCACGCTCACCAGCTTGATCTCGAACAGCAAGCCGGCGTAGCCAGGAATCTTCGGCGCGCTGCCCGCCTTGCCATAGCCGAGGTCATACGGGATGGCCAGGGTGCGCGTGCCGCCGACCTTCATGCCGACCAGGCCGCGGTCCCAGCCCAGGATGACACGGCCGATACCCAGAGCGAAGGTAAAACCGGCGCCGTCCGGGCTCGCATCGAATTGCGTGCCTTTGTTGCCCGGCTTGCTCGCGTCATACAGCCAGCCCGTATAGGTCACCAGCAGGGTGTCGCCCGCCGCCGCTGCCGTGCCGGTGCCGACCACCGTATCGGTAATGGTCAGTTCTTTCACTTGCGTATTCGGGTCGAGCACGACCGGCTTCTCGGTGTTGGCAGCAGCACCGCAGGCGGTCAGGGCCACGGCGCAAGCGAGGGTGGCGATCATTTGAAATACCGATTTCATGGTTTCCCTTTAAATATTGGTGTGTGGCTCAGCCCGTACGGTGCGGACCGGTGCGAGCAGCAGTTTAACAGGAGTCGCGCAGCCAATTTGTAAGCAGACGTAAGCACGGCGATAAATTGCGCACCGATACAACATTGCCAAAATGGCCACATCATCTAGATTTCCACCTGCGTGCCCAGTTCGATCACCCGGTTGCTCGGGATCTGATAGTAGTCGGCCGCCGTGCGCGCATTGCGCGACATGGTGACGAACAGGTGCTCGCGCCACGGCATCATGCCAGCGCCCGGCGTCGAGATAATGGTCTGGCGCGCAATGAAGAACGACGTTTCCATCATCTCGAAATCCAGTCCCTGCTGGGCACATTGCGCCAGCGCGGCCGGAATGTCCGGTTCATCCTTGAAGCCGTAATGCACATTGACCTGGTAGCACTGGTGGCCCAGGTCCACCACGCGCACGCGCTCCGATGGCGCCACCCACGGCTCTTCATGCATGAAGACGGTGAGGAAAATGACGCGCTCATGCAACACCTTGTTGTGCAGCAAGTTATGCAGCAGCGCATGCGGCACGCCATCCGTTTCGCCGCGCAGGAAGATGGCCGTGCCCGGTACACGCAGCGGCGGTGCGATGAACAGCGACGAGAGGAAGTCGTCGAGCGGGATCGCATGCTTTTCCAGGTTCTGGAACACCAGCTGGCGACCGCGCTTCCAGGTCAGCATGACGATGAACAGAATCGAGCCCAGCAGCAGCGGGAACCAGCCGCCATGGAACAGTTTCAGGGCAGTGGCCGACACCAGGTTGACGTCGATGATCAGGAAAAAGCCCGTGGCGGCCCAGCACAGGGCCAGGTTCATCTTCCAGCGGTAGCGGATGACGAAGAAGGTCAGGATCGTGGTCGACAGCATGGTGGCCGTCACGGCGATACCGTAGGCGGCGGCCAGGTTTTCCGAGGAACCGAAGCCGATGACGGCCAGCAGCACCACGGCCAGTTGCAGCCAGTTCACGGCGGGAATGTAGATTTGCCCGATTTCGCTTTCCGACGTGTGGCGCACGCGCATGCGCGGCAAGAAGCCCAGCGCGATGGCCTGCTTGGTCATCGAGAAGGTGCCGGAAATGGTCGCCTGCGAGGCGATCACGGTGGCCATGGTCGACAGGATCACCAGCGGGTACACGCTCCACGCGCCCAGCTGCTGGTAAAACGGATTCGTGACGGCTTCCGGATGGGCCAGCAGCAGACCGCCCTGGCCCAGGTAGTTCAGCGCCAGCGCGGGAAAGGCGATCAGGAACCAGGCCAGGCGAATCGGCTTCTTGCCGAAGTGGCCCATGTCGGCGTACAGCGCCTCGGCGCCCGTCAGCGCCAGCACCACGGCGCCCAGGGCAACGAAGGCAACGAAGCCGTTATTCATCAGGAAGGTCGCCGCGTGCAGCGGATTGAGCGCGGCCAGGATGGCTGGCGACTTGATGATGTTGACCACGCCCATGCCGGCCAGCGCGGCAAACCACAGCACCATGATGGGGGCAAAATAGCGGCCGATGCCGGCCGTGCCGTGCGACTGTACCGAATACAGCGCCACCAGCACCACCATCGTCAGCGGCACCACATACGGACTGAAGGCGGGCGTGGCCACTTCCAGGCCCTCGATCGCCGACAGCACGGAAATGGCCGGCGTAATCACGCTGTCGCCATAGAACAGGGTGGCGCCGAAGACGCCGATCACCATCAGCGGGAAATGCCAGCGCGACAGGCGGCTGACGGACGACAGCACCAGCGCCATCAGGGCCATGATGCCGCCCTCGCCGCGGTTATCGGCGCGCAGCACCAGGGTCACGTACTTGAGCGAGACGATCAGGGTCAGGCCCCAGAAAATCAGCGAGACAATACCCAGCAGGTTCTCGGGCGACAGCATCAGGCCGTGGGCCGGGTCGAAGACGGTCTTCAAGGTGTACAGCGGACTGGTGCCGATATCGCCGTAAACGATGCCGACGGCCGCCAGGGTCATGCCGGCAAGGCCGCTTTTTTTATGTTCCGACGTCAAGATTGCACCCGTTTTTGTTTTGTTGCATCGCACAATATGATAGGTATTAGCAAATAGCAAGAGTATTTTTGCATGGTTCCGGGCTACCCCAAAGTCGTGATTTTGTGCCACTCCGCCTTGCTGCGCGGGCTTGCGGCCATTGATTTGTTGCCATTCTACGCCTCGTCAGCGGCGCCGGGCAGCCCCCGATGTTTTCAGACATAATGACAGACTGTCTACTCTCCTGCGAAGCCCATCATGAATCCAGGCATGTTGTACGCCTCCCTCGCCTTCCTGTGCTGGGGCCTGTTCCCCCTGTACTTTCACGCCATCGGCGAGATCGCGCCGCAGGAAATCCTGGCGCACCGCATGGTCTGGTCGCTCTTGTTCCTCGGCATCGTGCTGACCGTGCGCCGGCAGTGGAGCTGGCTGGGCAGCCTGAAAGCGCAGCCCAGGGTCGTGGCCAGCTTTGTTGCCAGTGCGTTTTTGCTCTCGGCCAACTGGTTCATCTATATCTGGGCCGTCAACAACGGCCACGTGGTCGACGCCAGCCTCGGCTACTTCATTACGCCCCTGATCAATGTCATGCTGGGTTTCCTGCTGCTGCACGAGCGCCTACGCCGCCTGCAGTGGCTGGCCATCGGCCTGGCCGCCTGCGGCGTGGCCTGGCTCACCTGGCAGGCGGGTCAAGTGCCGTGGATCGCCCTGCTGCTGGCGGCCTCGTTCGGCGGCTATGGCTTGCTGCGCAAGACAGCCGCGCTGGGCGCGCTGGAAGGCTTGTCGTTTGAAACATTGATTCTGTTCCCCCTGGCGCTGGCCTACATGCTGTGGCTGGCCTGGCATGGCCAGAGCGGCTTCGTCAACACAGATTCCACCGCCACGCGCGCGCTGCTGCTGGCGTCCGGCCCCATCACGGCCATTCCCCTGCTGCTGTTTGCCGCCGGCGCGCGCCGCCTGCCGCTGGCCGTGCTGGGGCTATTGCAATACATCGCCCCCACGGGCCAGCTCCTGATCGGCGTGTGGGTCTTCCACGAATCGTTCACGCCCGAGCGCATGCTGGGCTTCCTCGTCATCTGGACGGCGCTGGGTCTGTATGCGGCCGAAGGCCTGTGGAGCGGCCGCCGCGCGCGCAGCGCCGTCTAGTCTTGCCCTGGCGTCCGTTTCCGCAGCGCGCAGCGCTGGCCGGAAGCGGGCGTTTACCGTATCCTGTCCGTCTTTGTATATCACCCGAGATTTCTAATGGCAAATTACGTCTACACCATGAATCGCGTGGGCAAAATCGTCCCGCCCAAGCGCCAGATTCTGAAAGATATTTCCCTCTCCTTCTTCCCAGGCGCGAAGATCGGCGTGCTGGGCCTGAACGGCTCCGGCAAATCGACCCTGCTGAAGATCATGGCAGGCATCGACACCGACATCCAGGGCGAAGCCGTGCCGATGCCAGGCCTGAACATCGGCTACCTGCCGCAGGAACCGCAGCTGGACCCGGCAAAAACCGTGCGCCAGGAAGTGGAATCGGGCCTGGGCGAAGTATTTGAAGCGCAAGCCAAGCTGGAAGCCGTGTACGCCGCGTATGCCGAGGAAGACGCCGATTTCGACGCCCTGGCCACGGAACAGGCACGCCTGGAAGCGATCATCTCCACTTCCGACGGCGGCAATTTGAATCTGCAGCTGGAAATGGCCGCCGACGCGCTGCGCCTGCCGCCATGGGACGCCACCATCGGCGTGCTGTCCGGCGGTGAAAAGCGCCGCGTGGCGCTGTGCAAGCTGCTGTTGTCGAAACCGGACATGCTGCTGCTCGACGAACCGACCAACCATCTGGATGCGGAATCGGTCGACTGGCTGGAACAATTCCTGCTGCGCTTCCCCGGCACCGTGGTGGCCATCACCCATGACCGCTACTTCCTCGACAACGCGGCAGAGTGGATCCTGGAACTGGACCGCGGCCACGGCATTCCATGGAAGGGTAACTACTCGACCTGGCTGGACCAGAAGCAAGCCCGCCTGAAGCAGGAAGAGGCGACGGAATCGGCACGCCAGAAGGCGCTGCAGAAGGAATTGGAATGGTCGCGCCAGAACCCGAAAGCGCGCCAGGCCAAGTCGAAAGCCCGCCTGGCCCGCTTCAACGAACTGTCCGAGCACGAATACCAGAAGCGCAACGAAACGCAGGAGATCTTCATTCCCGTGGCCGAACGCCTGGGCAATGAAGTCATCGAGTTCAAGAACGTGTCGAAAGCGTTCGGCGACCGTTTGCTGATCGACAACCTCAGCTTCACCGTGCCGCCAGGCGCCATCGTCGGCATCATCGGCCCCAACGGCGCCGGTAAGTCGACCCTGTTCAAGATGATCACCGGCAAGGAAACACCGGACAGCGGCGAAGTGGCCATCGGCCAGACGGCGCGCGTGTCCATCGTCGACCAGAACCGCGATAGTCTCGCTGACAACAAATCTGTGTTCGAAGACGTCTCCGGCGGCGCCGACATGCTGACGGTCGGCCGCTTTGAAATGCCGTCGCGCGCCTACCTGGGCCGCTTCAACTTCAAGGGTTCGGACCAGCAAAAGCAAGTGGGCAACCTGTCCGGCGGTGAACGCGGCCGTCTGCACCTGGCGAAAACCCTCTTAATGGGCGGCAACGTCCTGCTGCTCGATGAACCGTCGAACGATCTGGACGTGGAAACCTTGCGCGCGCTGGAAGACGCCTTGCTGGAATTTGCCGGCAGCGTCATGGTCATTTCCCATGACCGCTGGTTCCTCGACCGTATCGCCACGCACATCCTGGCATTCGAAGGCAACTCGCAAGTCACCTTCTTTGACGGCAACTATCAGGAATACGAAGCCGACAAGAAGAAACGCCTGGGCGAAGAAGGCGCGAAGCCAAAACGTATCCGCTACAAGCCTTTGACCACGTAATTTCGGTCCGGCCATGCAAAAAGGCAGTTACCTCGCGGTAACTGCCTTTTTTTTCAGCAAGCTTCTACGTGATTAGAAGTTGTAGCGTGCGCCAAGGGCCAGGCCGGTAGCCTTGCGGCCCTGGTCGGCGCTCTTGCCGAAGTGTTCCACTTCCGCCGTCAACGAGACTTTCTCGTTGATCGCGTACTGGGCGCCGACGGAAGCGTACACGCCCGTCTTGTCGTTGCCGCTGATGCCGGTCGACAGGCCCGTGCCGCTCACGCTGTTCTTGACCTTGGCCACACCGAGCTTACCGAACACGCCGACCTTGTCGGTCACGGGCATGGTGGCCTTGCCGGCCAGGTAGTAGCCGTGCGAATCGCTTTTCACGGAACCGTTGCCGGCGCCCGTGACATAGCTGTAATCCTTGCTGCCGAAATCGGCATAGCCACCCTCGACCGCCCAGGTCTTATCGAAATCGTAACCGGCGAATATCTTGGCGCCGGCCTTGTAGCCGCTGTGATTATCGGCGCTGGTGGCGCCAGGAATATCGAAGTTATAGCGGTTGCCCGTGACACCGGCACCCACATAGGCGCCCTCGGCGTGTGCGGCGCTCATGCCGGTCAGTGCGGTAACGGAAGCGATCATTGCAAACAGGATTTTCTTCTTCATCATGTTCTCTCTCTCAATTAGTGAATGTTGCCTGGATTCGCAGTTCAGCGAAGTGCGATGAGGACACCATAACAGCCAAAAAAAGCTACGTCTTTCTCCATTCCGTAAGAACTGTGACAAGATGTAAGCCAACATTCCAAACTGACAATAACCGTAAAATACGCACCGTTGAGCGAACTTAAGATAGACTTAAGAACATTATCGATTTTCAGTCAAAAGGAGAAGTGCATGCATAAACGCCAGTTTCTCGCCGCCGCCATGGCTGGCGCGGCCCTGCCCGCCATCGCCCAGGCGGCGCCGGCCGGCCTGCGCGGTCCGGCCTTGCTGACCATCACAGGCAGCATCGACAAGCCCAACCGGGGTCCGTTCGACGCCGTGCGCGACCAGATGATGCACAAGCAAAAGATCAGTTTTGAGCGGGCGCGGGCATTCGACTTTGCGGCGCTGGCGAACTTGCCGGCGCGCACCATCCACCCCACCCTGGAATACGACGGCAAGGCGCATGCCTTGCGCGGGCCGTTGCTGGTCGATGTCTTGAAGGCGGCGGGCGCGCCCGAAGAAGGTGATATTCGCCTGCTGCTGCGCGCCGTGGATGGTTATGCGGCGGCGCTGACCATGGCGCAGGCGCGCGCACAGCGTTTTATTGTCGCCACCCACCTGGACGGGCAGGCGATGGCGCTGGGCGGGCTGGGGCCGCTATGGGCGATCCACGATGCGGACCGCATCGCGGCCGTGGCGGCACTGCCCCTGGCGGAACGGTTCGCCAGCTGCCCGTGGGCGCTGTATCACATTGGCGTGGAGACGGGTTGAAGCAAATTATGCGTAAGCTTCCGCCATCGACATCACGCGTGGGGCGATGGTGATGCCATGCTCCTCGAACAGGGCCGTGATGGCTGCCAGGTTGTGCGTGCACTCCTCGGTTTTCCAGCCCTTGAAGATATCCGTGCCATCCTTCTGGAAATGCAGGTCCAGCACTTTGCCCCCATCCTTGTGCAGGTAGGGCGAGCTATAGGTGTTCTCGAAGCCCAGTGCCTTCAACTGCCCCAGCAAGGCTGATGGTGGATGGTCGGGATCGGTGGCGAGAAAAATGCCGAAGGTCTTGCCAGGCGGCTTGGCGGCGATGTCGACCTCGTAGATGCCGGGGGCCTTGCTGACGGACGTACTCTTTAAAAATAACATGCAACACTCCCTGCGCGTAATATCCTGTGCCTGAACGGGCGGCAAGACAGGGGCGGTGCGCAATGATTCCCCTCGTCAAATCTTATTGCTAATTGGCATCTTTGTCGACAAATCGGCACTTTTATTTGGTAAGTCGTGGTTATCTTGTCGCGTTCGCCAGCGTAAATTATCAATAAAGCCAGTTATCATTGCGCCAATACCCGCCCTGCTGCATACTTTTGGCTTGCGTCACGATAGCCTTCCCGCCGGCCACTCCCCCGTCTCCATGCGTCTTCTGTCGATCAAATACCGCCTACTCATCCTCCTGACCCTGATCCTGGGTGCGGGCTTCATGGCGACCAGCCTGGCCAGCTACCTGGCCTCGCGCCAGGCCATTGAACACGGCATCGCCGACCAGACCCTGCCCCTGACGGGTGACAATATTTATTCGGAAATCCAGAAAGACATGCTGCGCCCCGTCTTCATTTCCTCGCTGATGGCGCACGACACCTTCGTGCGCGACTGGATACTGGCCGGCGAAAACAAGCCGGAACAGATCGTGCGCTACCTGGCCGAGGTCAAGAAGAAGTACGGCGCCATCACCAGCTTTCTCGTCTCGGACAAGAGCAGCAAATATTATTACGCGGAAGGCACCTTGAAATCCGTCAGCCCGCAGGCCACGCGCGACGTCTGGTACTACCGCGTGCGCGCCATGGACAAGAGCGACTATGAAACGAATGTCGACATCGACATGGCCAACCGCGACAGCATGACCATCTTCATCAACCACCGCGTGGTTGACTACGACGGCCAGTTCATCGGCGCCACCGGCATCGGCCTGACCCTGGACACCATGAGCCACATCATCGACCGCTACCAGGCGCGCTTCCACCGCAACATCTATTTCGTCGATGCCGCCGGCACCTTGGTGTTGGCAGGGAAGACCATGCGCAACGGGCGCGGCAACATCCGCAGCCTGCCCGGCGTGAGCGCCATTGCCGGGCAGATCATCAACCACCGCAGCGAACCGACGCATCTGTCTTACCAGCTGGGCCGCGCGGAAATCCTCGTCAACTCGCGTTTCATTCCCGAACTGGGCTGGTACCTGGTGGTCGAGCAGAATGTCAGCGACGAAGTCCAGTCGCTGCAGCGCGTGTTCATCTTCAACCTGGCCATCAGCTTTGGCGTGACCCTGCTGGTACTGGTACTGACCTTGCTGACGGTGAACCGCTACCAGCGCCGCATCGAGCGCATCGCCTCGACGGATGCGCTGACCGGTCTATTGAACCGCCAATCGCTGGAATTGCTGTTCCAGCGCGCCATGCTCCTGTCCAGGCGCAACGAGCAACCGATGTCCGCCATCCTCTTCGACATCGATTTCTTCAAGCGCGTCAACGATACGCACGGCCACCTGTGGGGCGACAAGGTCATCCGTGGCGTGGCCGACGTGGCGCGCGCCACCGTGCGCGAAAGCGACGTCATCACGCGCTGGGGCGGCGAGGAATATTTGGTACTGCTGAATAACTGCAGCCTGGCGCAAGCGGCGGAAGTGGCGGAAAACCTGCGCGCCGCCATCGAAGGCCACGATTTCGGCCTGCCCGCGCCGCAACTACCCGTGACGATCAGCCTGGGCGTGGCCGAGTACCGGCCGGAGGAGAGCGAATCGGCCTTCTTTTCGCGCGCCGACAGCGCCCTGTACCAGGCCAAGCATCACGGCCGCAACGGCGTGCACGCGGCCTGAGTCATCCGCCGCGCTTGCGCCTGGCCAGATCCTGCGTGGGCGCCACTAGCGCCCGGTACAACTCGCCCGTGGCGGCATCCCAGCTTTGCACGGCCAGCTGCTGGCGTTGCACGGTGGCCGAATCACCGCGGGCGATGGGACCGGACAGCGCGGGCGCGGCGCCCAGGCGGAATACATTGGCCACCGCTTCCGTCACCAGCGGCTGCGCCAGTTCGCGCGCCACCGGCTCGGGAATGCCGGCTGCCTGGTAAGCGCGCAAGGCGGCGTCGAGCACCGTCACCAGGTAATTGCTGGCGAAGACGGCGGCGGCGTGATACAGGGTCTTGGCGGCCGGATCGATGGGCACGGGGCGCGCGCCGATGGCATTCAGGGCCGGCGTGAGGAAGGCCAGCGCCAGCGGATCGCCTTCGACGCCGCAAAACGTGCCGTCGAAGGTGGCGGCCACCTGTGCCGGGTCGGCAAAGCTGCGGATCGGGTGGGCGCTGGCGACAAACGCGCCCGCCTGCGTGGCCGCCAGCAGCACGTTCGAGGCCAGCGCGCCGCTGCAGTGAAACACGATGGCGCCCGCCTGGCGTCCCTCGGCCACCAGCGCCGCGCAGGCCGGGCCGATCTGGTCGTCCGAGACGGCCAGCATGGTGACGTCGGCGTGGCGCAAGGCCGCATAACTGTCGACAGGCGTGCCGGCGCCGATGAAAGCCACGGCCGCTTGCGCCGAGGCCAACGAGCGCGTCAGCACGTCCTGCACGGCGACACCTTCCACGCCGGCGAACAGCCGGCCCAGCACCTTGCCCACGTGGCCGGCGCCGATGATATTGAGTGTAACGTTCATGGCGATAGGCTAGAAACTCGATCCCGGCTGGCGCAGGAATTCCACCTCTTGCGGCGTGGAAGCGCGGCCCAGGATGGCGTTGCGGTGCGGGAAGCGGCCAAAGCGGGCGATGACTTCCTGGTGACGCTCGGCATAATCGAGCATGCCGTCAAAGCCGGGTTGCGCCTGCGACAGCAGTTGGAACAGCTCGACGGCGCGCGCCTGCATGGTCAGGTCTTCCGCATGTTCGAACGGCAGGTAGGCAAAAGCGCGCAGCATCGGCGGCAGTTGCCCGTCCTGCCCCGCTTGCGTCAAGGCGATGGCCAGCGCCAGCGCCTGAGCATCGCCGGCAAAGGCGCGCGGCGTGCCGCGATACACATTGCGCGTAAACTGGTCGAGCACGATGAGGCGCGCCAGCGCGCCGTGCGGCGTCGCATCCCACGCGCGCAAGCCGCCGTCGATGGCGGCATCGATCAGCGCGCCGAAACGCGCACGTATCTGCGCGTCGAAAGCGTCATCCTTGCGGAACCATTCCATGCGCGACTGGCCATGGCCAGGGTGATCCGGCGGCAAAAACCAGAAATCGAGTACCTCTTGGGCCTGTGCATCCATGTCCATCCTCTCGGCATCCGTATTAATTGCGGGCATGCGACAGCTGGAAGCCCGCGATGCCTTCGAAGGCGGCCAGTTCGGCCGACATGGCCGACAGGCTGGCGCCCGTGTTCTTGCCATGCGCGATGGCGACAAAGCGCCATTCCTGCATGCCTTCGTTGCTGCCGATGGTCAGCGAGCCGCCGGCGATGTCGTAGCCGCGCTTGGCGGCCATGCGCCGCAGCGCATCTTCGCGGGGAATGAACCCCTGGCGGAAGCGCATGGTGATGGCCACCGCGTGGCGCGACGGCAGCCAGTTCTCCAATTTTGACAGAAAAATCATCGCCATTGCGCACAGGAAGGCCAGGCCCATGGCCGACAGATAAAAGCCGATGCCGACCATGATGCCGATCACGGACGAGGCCCAGATCGAGGCGGCCGTCGTCAGGCCGCTGATATTGAAACCCTCGCGCATGATGACGCCGGCGCCAAGGAAACCCACGCCCGTGACGATGCCCTGGATCACGCGCGTGGGATCGCTGCCGACGATGGCGCCATGGCCGCCGTACCAGAACTCGGGATAGCCGCCCAGCACCGTCAGCGCGGCCGAGGCCATGCAGACCAGGCTGTAGGTGCGCATGCCTGCCGCACGCCCGTGATACGAGCGCTCGTAACCCACCAGCAGGCCCAGCAGCAGCGCGCCAAGCAGGTTCAGCAGGATCACGCCATTCGTCGCCAGCTCGGCCGGCGACCAGTAGGCGCGCAGGAAGTCGATGGTCGGCATTTAATCCTGGGGCTTTTTCGTCAGCTGCTTTTCAAACGCCACATCGAGCTTGCTGACGCGGCGCGCCTTTTGCGGTCCCAGGCCATTGACGAAGGCGACAAAGGCGTCGAGTTCCAGCGGCGGGCACAGAGGCGGCAAGCCGGGGCCTTCGGTGAGGAAAAACAGTTCATCGCCCGTGCGCGCCATCGTGTAGAGGCGGTTGCCGGTGCGTTCCTTGAGCCGCTCGATGGCGGACGTGGCGCGGGTCGAGCGCATCAGATGGCTCCCGTGCGCTGTTCCAGCCACGCCAGCGCATCGCCGGACAACAGCGGCGCCAGGCGCGCACGCACGGTGGCGTGATACTCGTTGAGCCAGGCCGCCTCGTCGTCGCGCAACAGCGAGCGTTCCACGCAGCGCGTATCGATCGGGCACAGGGTCAATGTTTCGAAACGGAGGAATTCACCGAACTGCGTCGTCCCTGCGGGTACGTTGAGCACCAGGTTCTCGATGCGGATGCCCCACTGTCCCGGCCGGTAGATGCCCGGCTCGATGGAAGTGATCATGCCCGGTTCCATGGCCGTCTGCGGCTCCGGCATGGCGGACTGGGAAATCGATTGTGGCCCTTCATGCACGTTGAGGAAAAAGCCCACGCCGTGGCCCGTGCCATGCCCAAAGTCTATACCCTCGGCCCACAGCGGTGCGCGGGCAATCGCGTCGAGCATGGGCGACTTCACGCCGCGCGGGAACTGCGCGCGCGACAGGGCGATCATGCTGCGCAAGACCAGGGTGAAATCGCGCTTGTGCTCGGCAGTGATCGTGCCGACGGGGACGACGCGCGTGATGTCCGTCGTGCCGCCCCAATACTGGCCGCCCGAGTCGATCAGCAGCAAGCCATCGCCTTCGATGGTCGCTGCCGTATCCGCATGCGCGTGGTAATGCATGATGGCGCCATGCGCATTGAAGCCGGCGATGGTGCCGAAACTGGGGCTGACAAAGTGCGCGCGGCGGGCGCGGGCGGCCGTCAGGTGCTCGTCGATACCAATTTCCGTCAACGGCGCGCGCTGCGGATCGGCCAGGGTGGCGTCCAGCCAGCTGAAAAATTCGCACAGGGCGGCGCCGTCCTGCTCCATGGCGGCGCGCACGTGCGCCGCTTCGCCGTCCGTCTTGCGCGACTTGGTCAGGGTGGTCGGGTTGATGGCTTCGACCACCCGTATGCCCTCGGCCACGGCCTGGCGCGTGCCGAACGTGATGCGGCGCGGATCGAGCAGCAAGGTGGCGCCGGCAGGCAAGGCGGCCAGCGCGGCCGCCGCGCGGTCATACGCGGCCACGTCCACGCCTTCGCTTTCCAGGGTGGCGCGCAGGGCGGAGGCTACTTTTCCGTCGGCGACGAAGAGGGTGGCGCGCTCCGGTCCCACCAGCGCATGCGCGAGGAAGACGGGGTTGTAACTGACGTCGGCGCCGCGCAGGTTGAACAGATACGCGATGTCGTCGAGCGTGGAAATGACGTGGTGGCTGGCGCCGTGCGCGGCCATGCCGGCGCGCAGGGCGGCCAGTTTCTGCGTGCGCGACAGCGATGGATAGGCGGCTGCATGCTCAAGCACGGGCGCGGCCGGCATGGCCGGGCGTTCCGGCCACACGGCTTGCAGCACGTCGGTGTCCGTGCGCAGGGTCACTTGCCCGCCCAGCGCCTGCTGCAGCAATCGCGTATTGGCCAGGCCCAGCACGGCGCCGTCGACGGCCACCGTCTGCCCCGGCTGCATGGTTTCGCCCAGCCAGTCGATATACAGCACGCTGGCGCCGGACGGGATTTTCTTCAGGACGATGCCGCTGCCGGCCAGTTCCTCTTCCGCCTGCTCCCAGTAGCGGCCATCGGTCCACACGCCGGCAAAATCCTGCGTCACGACCAGGGTGCCGACGGAACCCGTAAAGCCCGACAGCCATTCGCGACCCTGCCAGCGCGCCGGCAGGTACTCGGACAAATGCGGGTCGGCCGATGGCACGATCAGCGCATCGATCCGCTGCGCGCGCATGGCGGCACGCAGCTCGGTCAAACGGGAGGCGGGAGTACTCTGAACGGATGTCTGCATGGCGGCGAGAAGGTGCGTGCTGGGAAGTGTCTATGATACCGCGATTAGCCAGGCACTTGCAGAGTGCTCCGGCAGCGCGACCTCATTCTGCATCATCGGCCTCGTAGCGGCGCAAGCCTTCCAGGTCCAGCACGCGGATGCCGCCGTAATCAAGGCGCAATAAACCCTTTTTTTCCAGCACCTGCAAGGCCTGGTTGGCGCGCTGGCGCGAGGAACCGGACAGCAGGCCGATTTCTTCCTGCGACAGTTGCACCAGGGTGTCCACGCTCGGGTACAGGTGCGAGTGGAACATCGACGCCAGGCAGCGCGCCACGCGCGTGTTCAGGTCCAGCAGGCGTTCGTTTTCCACCATGCCGATGAACTGGCCCAGGCGCTCATTGAGCTGCATCAGCAGGAAGCGCGTAAATGGCAGGCTCGTTTCCAGCAGCCAGTGGAAGGTGGTGGCAGGCAAGCGCGCCACGCGCGTATCGCGCACGGCGATGGTGTCGTATTTGCGCATCTCGCGCTTGAGCAGCGAACCTTCGCCGAACCAGCTGCCCGGTGACAAGCCCGTAAACGTCATGGCCTTGCCGGAAGCGGAAAAATTATTCATCTTGACCATGCCGCTGATGACGCCGATCCAGTTGTCCACCGGCTCGCCCTTGCGGCAGACAAAGCCGCCTTTCGGCACGAAAGTCTCGAACACATCGGCCTCGACCCGGGCCATTTGCACGGGATCGAGCAGCTGCGCCCAGTGGGCCGCGCGCACGGCATCCTTGAGGCTGATATCAGGATTGATCATTGTGCGATGCACCATCGAAAAGTGGGTAAATGTCCCCGAAAAGACAACTTGGCAAACTAACGCAGGCTACTATCATTGCACAAACGCCTTACACATAAAAAACACAGAGCGCCATCCAACGAGGTGGGGCCTGAGACAAGCAACAGGGAGACACTGGTGCAAACGAATACCACAGCAGCAATGCCGACTTTTCCGCGGCGCTTATTGCAACACGGGACAGTACGATCCGACAAGCCCGCATTTCGCGAAAAATACCTGGGCATCTGGCAAACCTGGACCTGGTCCGAGGTGAACGAGGAAGTGCGCGCGCTGGCCTGCGGCCTGGCCGCCATCGGCTTCCAGAGCGGCATGAACCTGGCCATCATCGGCGACAACCGTCCCCGCCTGTACTGGGCCATGCTGGCCGCGCAAAGCCTGGGCGGCGTGCCCGTGCCACTGTACCAGGACGCGCCGGCCGCCGACATGGCCTACGTGCTGCAGGATGCGGAAATCCGCTACGCCATCGTCGAAGACCAGGAGCAGGTCGACAAGCTGCTCGAACTCAAGGCCCTGTATCCGCACGTCGCCCACATCGCCTATGACGATGAACGGGGCATGCGCCATTACCGCCAGCCGGAGCTGACGTCCTTTGCCGCCCTGCAGGTGCTGGGCCGGGCTTACGACCGCGAACATCCGGGCTTTTTCGACGCCGCCGTGGCAGCGGGCCAAGGCAGCGACTCGGCCGTGATCCTGTACACCTCGGGCACCACGGGCAAGCCGAAGGGCGTGTGCCAGAGCCATACGGCGCTGCTGGCAGCCGGCGAAGGCGGCGTCGCCTTCGACAAGCTCACCGACAATGAAGACATCCTGTCCTACCTGCCCATGGCGTGGGTAGGCGACTGCCTGTTCTCGCTGGCGCAAGCCATGGTGGCGGGCTTCACCGTCAACTGCCCCGAATCGGGCGACACGGTGATGATCGACATGCGCGAAATCGGCCCCACCTGCTACTTTGCGCCGCCGCGCGTGTTCGAGAACATGCTCACCAGCGTGATGATACGCATGGAAGACGCGAGCAGCATCAAGCGCCACATGTTCAGCCATTTCATGGACGTGGCCAAGCGCTGCGGCGCTCAGATATTGGACGGCAAGCCCGTGCCGCTGGCAGACCGCATCAGCTACAAGCTGGGCGAGCTGCTCGTCTACGGCCCCCTGAAAAACGTGCTGGGACTGTCGCGCGTGCGCGTCGCCTACACGGCCGGCGCCGCCATCGGCCCCGACCTGTTCCGCTTCTACCGCTCCATCGGCGTCAATCTCAAGCAGCTGTACGGCTCGACCGAAACCTGCGCCTATGTGTGTCTGCAACCGGACGGCAATATCAAGTTCGACAGCGTCGGTTTGCCCGCGCCGGGCGTGGAAGTCAAGCTGGCGGCCAATGGCGAAGTGCTGGTCAAGTCGCCCGCCACCATGAGCGGCTACTTCAAGCGTCCCGACGCCACGGCCGAAGTGATCGACGATCACGGCTACTTCCATACGGGCGACGCGGGCGTGTTCGACAGCGAAGGCCATCTGAAAATCATCGACCGCGCGGCCGACGTGGGCAAGATGAATTGCGGCGCCATGTTCGCGCCCAACTACATCGAAAACAAGCTCAAGTTCTTCCCCTTCATCAAGGAAGTGGTGGCCTTCGGCCATGCGCGCGACCAGGTGTGCGCCTTCATCAACATCGACATCGAAGCGGTGGGCAACTGGTCCGAGCGGCGCGGCATCGCCTACTCCGGCTACACGGACCTGGCGGCGCGCGCCGAAACCTATGGCCTAATCCGCGACTGCATCGAGCAAGTCAACGCGGAACTGGCGGCCGACCCCTTGATGGACCGCACGCAGGTGCACCGCTTCCTCGTGCTGCACAAGGAACTCGATCCGGACGACGACGAGCTGACGCGCACGCGCAAGGTACGCCGCAAATTCATCGCCGAAAAGTACGCGGTGCTCATTTCCGCCCTGTATGAAGGCAAGACAACGCAATACATCGAGACCCAGGTGAAATTCGAGGATGGCCGCACCGGTTCGACCAGCGCCGACTTGCAGATCTGGGACAGCAAAACGTACCGGCCCCAGGGCCTGGCCGCATGATGGAGCACAGCACGATGCAAATGAACGAACCCGACGCCCATTTCGGCACGGCCCGCAAGACGGGCCCCGTGATCCTCGACCTGAAGAACATCTCGCTGTCGTTCGGCGGCGTGAAAGCGCTGACGGACATCTCCTTCGACGTCAAGCAGCATGAAATCCGCGCCATCATCGGCCCGAACGGCGCCGGCAAAAGCTCGATGCTGAACGTGATCAATGGCGTGTACCGCCCGCAGCAGGGCGAGATCATCTACCGGGGCGAGCACCGGCGCGGCATGGATTGCTATGCGGCCGCCAAGTCCGGCATCGCGCGCACCTTCCAGAACATCGCTCTCTTCAAAGGCATGACGGTCCTGGACAACATCATGACGGGGCGTAACCTCAAGATGAAGTCGAATTTCCTGCTGCAAGCCCTGTACTGGGGCCCGGCGCGGCGCGAGGAAATCGAGCACCGCAAGAAGGCCGAAGAGATCATCGACTTCCTGGAAATCCAGGCCATCCGCAAGACGCCCGTGGGGCGCCTGCCCTACGGCTTGCAAAAGCGCGTGGAACTGGGCCGCGCGCTGGTGGCCGAACCTGAAATTTTGCTGCTGGACGAACCGATGGCCGGCATGAACGTGGAAGAAAAGCAGGACATGTGCCGCTTCATCCTCGACGTCAACGACCAGCTGGGCACGACCATCGTGCTGATCGAGCACGACATGGGCGTGGTGATGGATATCTCCGACCGCGTGGTGGTGCTCGATTACGGCAAGAAGATCGGCGACGGCACGCCCGACGAGGTGCGCAGCAACCAGGATGTCATCAACGCCTATCTCGGCAGTGTAGCCGGGAATTCAGGCAGCACGCTGCCGGCCGGCGAAACGACCTGCCCGTAATCGGGCAGGGCTACGCGCAACCCATTGGAACCCTCATGAATATCAATTTTTTCTTTGAAGTGCTGATCGGCGGCCTGCTGTCGGGCGTCATGTACGCGCTGGTGGCGATCGGCTTCGTGCTGATCTACAAGGCGTCGGGCGTGTTCAATTTTGCGCAGGGAGCGATGGTGTTTTTCGCCGCCCTCACCTGCGTCGGCATCATGGACAAGTTCGGCCTGTCGCTGTGGCTGGCCATCCCGCTGACGATGGTGACGATGATCGTGCTGGGCATGGCGATTGAAAAAGTCGTCTTGCGGCCCCTCGTCAACCAGCCCGAAATCACGCTGTTCATGGCCACCATCGGCCTGACCTTTTTCATCGAAGGCCTGGCGCAGCTGATGTGGGGCTCGCAGGTGCACAAGCTGGACCTGCCCATCGAAGACGTGCCGATGCCCTTCCTGATGGACCATTTCAATATCATCGTCTCGCAGTTCGACGTGGTGGCGGCCGGCATCTGCGCGCTGCTGGTGATCTGCCTGGCCTTGCTGTTCTCGAAAACCAAGGTGGGCCGCGCCTTGCGCGCCGTCGCCGACGACCACCAGGCGGCGCTGGCCGTGGGCATCCCGCTGCAGCGCATCTGGGCCGTCGTGTGGGGCGTGGCGGGCCTGGTGGCCATGGTAGCCGGCTTGCTGTGGGGTGCGCGCAACGGGGTGCAGTTCGCCCTCACCTTCATCGCCCTGAAAGCGCTGCCCGTGCTGATCCTCGGCGGCTTTACGTCGGTGCCGGGCGCCATCGTCGGTGGCCTGATCATCGGCGCGTCGGAAAAACTGGCCGAGGTCTACCTCGGCCCCATGGTGGGCGGCGGCATCGAAGGCTGGTTCCCGTATGTGCTGGCCCTGCTGTTCCTGCTGGTGCGTCCGGAAGGCCTGTTCGGCGAGAAGATCATCCGGCGAATATAAGGCCCCAAGAGCATCGTAAGTCGGATTAGCCGAAGGCGTAATCCGACAAACACCCCAACAGCCAGTAAAGGACACGCCATGATTTACCGTGAAGCAGGACAATTCAAGACCAGCTACCAGGCTGACAACCAGATTTTCCCGATCAGGCAAGACCGCCTGGCGCTGACGGCCACGCTGCTCGTCGCCGTCTTCCTCCTGCCGTATTTCGCCTCGCCCTACATGCTGTCGGCGATCCTGATCCCCTTCCTGATCTTCGCGCTGGCGGCGCTGGGCCTGAACATCCTGACCGGTTACGCGGGCCAGCTGTCGCTGGGCACGGCCGCCTTCATGGCCGTGGGCGCGTTTGCCTCGTATAACTTCATGGCCCGCCTGCCTGGCTTGCCGCTGCTCGTGTCCTTCATCCTCGGCGGCCTGTGCGCGGCCATGGTGGGCATCGCCTTCGGCCTGCCCTCCTTGCGCATCCGCGGCTTTTACCTGGCCGCCTCCACCCTGGCGACGCAGTTCTTTGTCGTCTGGTGCCTGACCAAGATCCCGTATCTGACCAACTACAGCTCCTCGGGCGTGATCACGGTGCAGAAGATGACCATCCTCGGTTACCAGTTCGATACGCCGCAAAGCAAATACCTGCTGGTGCTGGCCATCGTCGCCGGCATGGCGCTGCTGGCCAAGAACATGATCCGCTCCAACGTGGGCCGCTCGTGGATGGCCGTGCGCGACATGGACATGGCGGCCGAAGTGATCGGTTTCAGATTGATGCGCACCAAGCTGCTGGCGTTTGCCGTCAGCTCCTTCTACTGCGGCGTGGCCGGCGCCCTGTATGCGTATGCCTACCTGGGCACGGTGGAACCGGAAGCGTACAACCTGGACCTGTCCTTCCGCATCCTGTTCATGATCATCATCGGCGGCGTCGGTTCGATTCTGGGCTCCTTCCTCGGCGCGGCCTTCATCGTGCTGCTGCCCGTCTTCCTGAACACCATCGCGCATGGCCTGGCATTGCCGACCAGCGTGGCTTCGAACCTGGAACTGATGGTGTTCGGCGCGCTGATCATTTTCTTCCTGATCGTCGAGCCGCACGGCCTGGCCAGGCTGTGGCAGATCGCGAAGGAAAAACTGCGCCTCTGGCCCTTCCCCCATTAAGTTTTTGCAGTCGATGTCGGTTCACTTGAATACCAAATAAAACAAGAGGAGACACACAATGAAACACATCAAATCGCTCATGCTGGCCGCCGCCATCGCCAGTGCCGCACTCACCATGGCAGGCAGCGCGCAGGCGCAGGACAAGGAACAGTACATCGCCCTGCCGTCCTACCGCGTGGGTCCTTACGCGGCCGGCGGCTCCGGTTTCTACGGCGGCATCATCGATTACTTCAACCTGGTCAACCAGGCCGGCGGCGTCAATGGCGTGAAAATCAGCTGGGAAGAATGCGAAACCGAATACAACCCGTCGCGCGGCGTCGAATGCTATGAACGCCTGAAAACCAAGCAGGGCGGCGCCACCCTGGTCGAAACCCTGTCCACGGGCGTCGCCTACGGCATCCTCGACCGCGTGGCGCAGGACAAGATCCCCATGACGATGATCGGCTACGGCCGCTCGGATGCCGCCAACGGCAAGGTCTTCCCGTATGTGTATCCGCTGATCTCCAGCTACTGGAGCCAGGCCGCCGCCATGATCAAGTACCTGGGCGACAAGGATGGCGGCATGGACAAGCTGAAAGGCAAGAAGATCGTCCACCTGTACCACGATTCGGCCTTCGGCAAGGAGCCGTTGCCCGTGCTCGAAGCGCTGTCGAAACAGTACGGCTTCGAACTGGTAAAAATTCCCGTCGCGCCGCCAGGCAGCGAACAGCAATCGCAATGGCTGCAAATCCGCCAGGCCAAGCCGGACCACGTGATCCTGTGGGGCTGGGGCGTCATGAATTCCGTTGCCATCAAGACGGCGCAGCGCAACGGCTTCCCGCGCGACAAAATGCTGGGCGTCTGGTGGGCCGGCTCCGAGGAAGACACGATTCCATCGGGTGACGCGGCCAAGGGCTACACGGCGATGACGTTCAATACCCCGGGCAACTACCCCGTGCTCGACGACATCCGCAAGAAACTCTACGCGTCCGGCAAGGGCAACCTGTCCGACCAGTCGCGCATCGGCTCCGTTTACCACATGCGCGGCGTAACGGCCGGCATCCTGTGGGTGGAAGCGATCCGCGTGGCGCAGGAAAAATTCGGCAAGGGCAAACCGATCACGGGCGAGCAGATGCGCTGGGGCCTGGAAAACCTGAACGTCGACGATGCGCGCCAGAAGGCAGTCGGCGCCCTGGGCATGTTCCCCACCGTGAAAACCAGCTGCGACGACCATGAAGGCTCGGGCGCCGTGAAAGTGCAGCAGTGGGATGGCAAGAAGTGGACCGCCATCACGCCGAAATGGATCGTCGGCGACAAGGCCCTGGTGCGCAAGCTGGTCGAGGAATCGTCGGGCAAGTACGCCGAAGAGAAAAAGATCACGCCGGCGTGCATGAAGTAAGCGGCTTTCGGGGTGGTGTCGGATTACGGCCTGCGGCCTAATCCGACCTACGCCGCATCCACGTAGGTCGGATTAGCGTAGCGTAATCCGACAAGCACCAACACCACATGAAAACGAAGCAGCCATGACACCCACTGCCACGCAAACACCAGACACCGCGCCGCCCTACCTGTCGGTGAACAACATCGAAGTCATCTACGACCACGTAATCCTGGTCCTGAAGGGCGTGTCGCTGCAAGTCCCGCAGGGCAAGATCGTGGCGCTCCTGGGCGCCAACGGCGCCGGCAAGTCGACCACCCTGAAAACCATCTCGACCCTGCTGCGCGGCGAACGCGGTGACGTCACCAAGGGCGAAGTCCAGTTCAAGGGCGAGCGCGTGGACCAATTGACGCCGAATGAACTGGTCAAGCGGGGCCTGTCGCAAGTGATGGAAGGGCGCCACTGTTTCGGCCACCTGACCATCGAGGAAAACCTGCTGACAGGCGCCTATACGCGCAGCCTGTCGCGCGGCGAGCTGAAAGACGCGCTGGACAAGGTCTACCACTACTTTCCGCGCCTGAAAACCCGGCGCAGCAGCCAGGCCGGCTATACCTCGGGCGGCGAGCAGCAGATGTGCGCCATCGGCCGCGCGCTGATGGCCAAGCCGTCGATGATTTTACTGGACGAGCCCTCGATGGGCATCGCGCCGCAGATCGTCGAAGAGATCTTCGGCATCGTCAAGGATTTGAACCACAAGGAAAACGTGTCTTTCCTGCTGGCTGAACAGAACACCAACGTGGCGCTGCGCTACGCCGACTTCGGCTACATCCTGGAAAACGGACGGGTCGTGATGGAAGGGCAAGCGCAGGAACTGGCCAGCAACGAAGACGTCAAAGAGTTTTACCTGGGCGTGTCCAGCGCCGGGCGCAAGAGCTTTCGCGACATGAAGTTCTACCGCCGCCGCAAGCGCTGGCTGGCCTGACGCAGGAAGCAAGTCATGGACCTGGAACGGGCGAAGCAAGTATGCCGCGGCTTTCCCGGCGCGACAGAAGACATCAAATGGAGCAACGTGCTGGCGTTTTCCGTCGGTGGCCGCCTGTTCGCGCTATGCGGCGCGGAAGCGCACAGCACGCGCGGCATGAGCTTCAAGGTCGATGCGGGGCGCTTCCTGGAATTGACGGACCGTCCCGGCTTTCGCCCGGCGCCCTACCTGGCGCGGGCCAGATGGGTGCTCGTCGCCAGCCCCGACGCCCTCGACGACGACGAAATGGCCGCCCTGCTGCACCGCTCATACAGCCTGATTTTTGCGGGGCTGACGAAAAAAATGCAACGTGACATTGGAGAATCCGCAACATGACCGATACGCTCGACAGTCTGGAAGCACGCGCCCCCGAAGCGCGCGAACGCGAATTGATGGCCGGCCTGCCGCAGCTGATCGCGCGCGCGCAACAGGCGCCGGGCTGGGCCCGCATCCTCGATGGCGTCAACGCGGCCGACATCACCAGCCGCGCCGCGCTGGCGCAGCTGCCCGTCACGCGCAAGTCCGACCTCAAGCAATTGCAGCACGGCGCGCTGCCGTTCGGCGGCTTGAACACGACGCCGAAGAACGCCCTGTCGCGCGTCTTCGTCTCGCCCGGCCCCATCTTCGATCCGGAAGGGCGCGGCCCAGACTGGTGGCGCTTTGCGCGGCCCATGTATGCGGCCGGCGTGCGCGCCGGCGGCTTGCTGCAAAACTGCTTTTCGTATCACTTCACGCCGGCCGCCTTCATGGTCGAAGGGGGCGCCGCGCGCATCGGCTGCACCGTCATCCCGGCCGGCATCGGCCAGACGGAAATGCAGGTGCAGGCGATGGTCGACCTGAAGCCGGACACGTATATCGGCACGCCGTCGTTCCTGAAACTGATCATCGAGAAGGCGCGTGAGATGGGCGCCGACATCAGCAGCGTCACCAAGGCCGTGATGGGTGCGGAAGCCTTGCCTGAATCCCTGCGCAGCTGGTTTGCCGCGAACGGCGTACCGCACGTGTTCCAGACCTATGCCTCGGCCGATATCGGCAGCATCGCCTATGAAACGGCCAGCAATGGCAAGCTCAATCCGGGCATGGTCGTGGACGAAAACGTGCTGCTGGAAATCGTCCACCCGGGCAGCGGCATTCCCGTCGCGCCGGGCGAAGTGGGCGAAGTGGTCGTCACCGTCTTCAATGCCGACTATCCGCTGATCCGCTTTGCCACGGGCGATCTGTCGGCCGTGCTGGTCGGTACGCCGGAGTCGCCGTGCGGCCGCACGAATACGCGCATCAAGGGCTGGATGGGACGCGCCGATCAAACCACCAAGGTGCGCGCCATGTTCGTGCATCCGTCGCAGGTGCATGAAATAGCGCGCCGCCACCCGCAAATCAAAAAGGCGCGGCTGGTGGTATCGGGACGCATGGCCAACGACGAGATGGCTTTGCATTGCGAAGTCGATAATCCCCATGACGCCAGCGGCACCGAGGCCATCATCGGCTCGATCCGCGAACTGACCAAGCTGCGCGGCGACGTGGTGCTGGTGGCCGTGGGCAGCCTGGCGCAAGATGGGAAAATAATCGACGACGTGCGCGATTACAGCTAGGCGTAGCGCACGGATGGCGTTTGCGGGATAATACCCGCATTCATCATCAGCCCCATTCATCGCCATGCAAGAGTCCATGCAAGAATTTCATCACAATCGTGCCCGTGACCTGATCAAGAACGCGGAACTGCTGTTCGACCAAGACGCCGTACAGGCGTCGATCACGCGCATGGCCGATGTGCTCAACACGCGCTTCAACGCCGAGGACTCGAAAGAGTTCCCGCTGGTGCTGGGCGTGATGGGCGGCGCCGTCGTGTTTACGGGCAGCCTGCTGCCGCAACTGAGCTTTCCGCTCGAATTCGACTACATCCACGTGAGTCGCTACGGCGACGACGACAAGGGTGGTGAAGTGGTATGGAAAGTCATCCCCCGCTCGAACGTTGCGGGCCGCACCGTCATCGTGCTCGACGATATTCTCGACGAAGGCGAAACCCTGGCGCACGTCAAGCAGCGCCTGCTGGACATGGGCGCCTCGGAAGTGATCCTGGCCGTGTTCGCCGACAAGGCCATCGGCAAGAAAAAACCCGTGCAAGCCGATATCGTCGGCCTGGTGATCCCGAACCGCTTCGTCGTCGGCTTCGGCATGGATGCGTATGGCTACTGGCGCAACCTGCCGGGGCTGTGGGCCATCAAGCCTGAGGATTTGAAGCAGGAGTGATGGCGGTGTTGTCGGATTACGCGCTTCGCGCTAATCCGACCTACCAGTGCGCGGTGCGGTAGGTCGGATTAGGCCAAAGGCCGTAATCCGACAACTACCACCAGTGTTACAGCTTCAACCGCGCGCGCGCCGCATCGTATTCGGCTTTCAGGCGCGCCACCATCTCTTCCACGCTCGGCACGTCATCCATCAGGCCCACGCCCTGGCCCGCGCCCCAGATGTCGCGCCAGGCCTTGGCGCTGCCCGAGCCGAAATTCATCGCGCTCTTGTCCGCTTCGGGCAAGGCTTCCGGATCGAGTCCGGCCGCTTCGATCGATTTTTTCAGGTAATTGCCGTGCACGCCCGTAAACAGGTTCGTGTAGACGATGTCCGCCGCGCTGGAATCGACGATGGCGTCGCGGTAGCCGTCGCTGACGTTCGATTCCTTGGTTGCCAGCCAGCGCGAGCCGATGTAGGCAAAGTCCGCGCCCATCGCTTGCGCGGCCAGCACGGCGTCGCCCGTGGCGATGGAGCCGGACAGCGCCAGCGGACCGTCGAAGAATTTGCGCACTTCACCCACCAGCGCGAACGGCGACAGGGTGCCCGCGTGGCCGCCGGCGCCGCTGGCCACCAGGATCAAGCCATCGACACCGGCTTCCAGCGCCTTTTTCGCGTGGCGGATCGAAATCACATCATGCAGCACGATGCCGCCATAGCTGTGGATGGCGTCGAGCATTTCCTTGGGCGGCGCGCGCAGCGAGGAAATGATGATGGGGATCTGGTGTTTCACGCACACTTCCACGTCATGCGCGAGGCGGTCGTTCGACTGGTGCACGATCTGGTTGACGGCGATCGGCCCGACTTTCTTGTCCGGATTGGCGGCCTGGAAAGCGGCCAGTTCGGCCTGCAGCTCCGTGAGCCACGTATCGAGCAATTCGACGGGACGCGCGTTCAGGGCCGGGAACGAACCGACGATGCCGGCCTTGCACTGCGCCGCGACGAGGGCCGGGCCGCTGGCGATGAACATCGGCGAAGCGATAACGGGTAAGGAGAGGTTTTGCAACGCAACAGGCAATGCCATGGCGGACTCGCTGGAAAGTTGATCGGGATGAGAAACACACTGAGGTTGATTATAGTGCAGAAAAAGTACGATCGTGCTGAATTTATCGCCTGACCGCTTCAGCCTTCGTTAAGCAAGTACTCACCCTCGACACGCGCCGCCGTGGCCCGCATCAATTGGGAAACAGCCCACTCGGCCAGCGCGGCCGATTCCTGGCGCAGGAAGCGCCGGTTGGCCTCTTCGAAGACGGGCATGCCACGCAGCAGGGCCGGTATGTCGGCGAGGGCGATGCGCTGGCGTTCCAGCAGCAGGAATTTCAGCAGCACTTTTACGGCGTTCTGCGCATTGCGCACGGGGTCGGACGCCAGGTAATCGAGGCGCGAATACGCGCGCTGCAAGGCGCCGGCCGTATCCTGGAACGGCCGCCCGTGGCCGGGGATCACCACGCGCACGTCCAGACCGGCGATCAAGTCCAGGGTGGCGCGCGCTTCAGGAAAGCCGGAGCCGCCATCGAGTTCGGGGAAGATCACGCCAAAGCCGTTTTCCCACAGGGCGTCGGCGGAGATCAGGATGCCCTCCTCGGCGCAGTAAAAAATCAGCGAATGCGGGTCGTGGCCCGGCGCGCCCAGCGCTTGCCAGCGCATGTCGGCCAAGGTCAACGTGTCGCCGGGCGAGACGGTGGCGTCAAAGCCGAAGCGCGGGCATTGCTGACCCGTGGCCTGAAAACTCAGGGCGTCGACATCCCACGCGCGCACCTTGTCCGCTTCCGACACGGGAATGGCCGTATGGCAGCCGTATTGCGCTTGCAGCAGCGCGTTGCCGCCGCAATGGTCGGAGTGCAGGTGGGTGTTGAACAGGCGGTCCAGCGGACGGCCATCGAGACTGTGGCGCAGCAGGGCCAGGGTTTGCGGCGCATGCGTGACATAGCCGCTGTCGATCAGGGCCGTGTCGTCCCGGCCCAGGAACAGGATGTTGTTCGACGAGAGCCAGCCGCGTTCGAACACCTGCATGGCATCGGGGAACAGCGCTGGCGATCGCGGCATGGCTTCCTCAGTAGTCTGGCTCGAAGTCGAGCAGTGATTCGCGTCCTGGCAATTCTGCCCACACGGCGCGCTTGAAGTCGTCGTCGGCCTTGCTCCAGGCGATGATCTCGTCGAGCGTGCGCAAACAGCCTTCGCACAAGCCGCTGTTGCGGTTCATCTTGCACAGGCTGACGCAGGGCGACGGTACCGGCGACGGCAAGGGGAGCGGAACGGCTGGCGGAGGTGGGTTGGCGACCATCATGGAGCGGCATCGGTAAACGTGAACGCTTTCATTATGCCGCGAAACCGCGCCGGCGAGTCGGCGGCATCGCCATGCAATGTTTCTGTGAATATATTTTTCAGAGTAAAAATGATCAAAAACGCATCTTCGGGGAATTTATTTTGCGGTGCATTCTCACTCTGCGGGTGCCCGTCCTACAACACGATCCGGCCAGATCCTGCTTGACTTGAGATATTACACAACTATACTACCATCCATACAGATGGCAATTGGATGCCACGTGGAGTTTTTGGAGAGATATGGCCAAGCAAGACAGCAAGCCCAAAATTGGGGAATCCGAGAAAATCACGATCAACCTCGGTTTGATCGACCTGGGGCAGATCGATCTGCTGGTCCAGGAGGGATTTTATTCCAACCGCACGGATCTGATCCGTACGGCCATACGCAACCAACTGGGTACCCACGCCGACGTGGTGAAACAAACCGTCGCCCGTAAAAGCCTGGTATTGGGCATGCAGCATTACTCGCGCGCCGACCTGGAGGCGATCCAGGCAGCCGGCCAGCGCCTGCAGATACAGGTGCTGGGACTGGCCAGTATCGCCAGCGATGTCTCCGTGGAACTGGCACTGGCCACCATCGAGTCGATTTTCGTATTAGGTGCCCTGCACGCCAGCACCGTCGTCAAGACGGCGCTCGCAGGGCGAATTCACTAGCGTATTGGTTCGCGGCGATGACCCGGCCGATGCGCGGCACCGTTAAGGATGGTCATGAAACTACCTATCAACATGTTGGCGCAGATGCGCGCCGCAACCCGTAATCTGATGGGCAGCGGTCCCGCCGCCGCCACCGAAGCGATCCAGCAGGCGCTGTCCGCCGCGGGCCTGACGCCGCAAGCGGCAGCCACGCAAACGCCGCCACCACAGCCGATGCGCGACATTCATCCGCCACCCGCGCCGCAAGCCCGAGCCGAGCAGCCGCAAGCTGCCGCCGCGCCAGAAACGCCTGCCGCGCCACCCACGCCCGCACAGGCGGCGCAGGACTTCGCGCAGGATTTCATGTCGCGCCTGGGCGTGCCCGCCGGCCTGGGCCAGCACAGCTTCGACATGCCCAGCTTCGAACTGCCGAATTTCCACCCGCCCGGTTTCAATGCGCCGGCCGCCACGCCGGTGGAGATCCCAGCAGGCGCGCAGTTCATCGACGGCGTGTACCGCAACCATGCGGGCACGCGCTCCTACAAACTGTATATCCCCAGCAGCTACCACGGCCAGGCCATGCCGCTGATCGTCATGCTGCACGGCTGTACGCAAAATCCCGACGACTTCGCGGCCGGCACGCAGATGAATGCGCTGGCCGAAGAGAAGGAATGCTTTGTCGTCTACCCGGCGCAAACGCAGGGCGCCAACAGTTCGCGCTGCTGGAACTGGTTCAACGCCATCGACCAACAGCGCGACCAGGGCGAACCGTCATTGATCGCCGGCATCGCCCGGCAAGTGATCGACGAATATCCTGTGAATGAACGCGAAGTATTCGTCGCCGGCCTGTCGGCGGGCGGCGCCATGGCCGTCATCGTCGGCACCTTGTACCCTGACCTGTTTGCCGCCGTCGGCGTGCATTCGGGCTTGCCCTTCGCTTCGGCGCAGGACTTGCCGTCCGCGCTGGCGGCCATGAAGGGCGGCGCCATGCCCAACGCCCAGCGCAAGGCGCCGGCCGGCGGCGTGCCCATCATCGTCTTCCACGGCGACCGCGACACCACCGTCAACCTGCGCAATGGCGATGAACTGATCGCCCAGGGTGTGCGCAGCCAGGCGGGCGGCAAGGCGGCCAAGGCCGCATCCATCGATGGCAGCGTGCCGAATGGCCACCGCTACACGCGCACCACGCACAGCCAGGCCGACGGCTCGCCGCTGGGAGAGTACTGGGTCATCCACGGCGCCGGCCACGCGTGGTCGGGCGGCAGCGGCAGCGGCAGTTATACGGATGGAAAAGGCCCGGACGCGAGCCGCGAAATGCTGCGCTTCTTCAAGACCGTCAGCTGATGTTCTCGGTATAGGGCGCGATCTGCCGCTGCTTGTCGGCGATCTCGCACACACCGTCGGCATAGCGGTGAGAGATGGCGATGAACTGATCCTGGATCTGCAAAAAGGCGTCGACGATCTCGGCGTCGAAGTGCGAACCGCGTCCCTCGACGATGATCCGCACGGCCTGCGCATGGTCCATGCCCTGCTTGTAGATGCGCCGGCTGATCAGGGCGTCGTACACGTCGGCCAGCGCCATCAGGCGCGCCGAAATCGGGATGTCTTCGCCAGCCAGCCCTTGCGGGTAGCCGCTGCCATCCCATTTTTCATGGTGGCTGTAGGCGATCTCTTTCGCGTACTTGAGGAAATCGACTTCGATGCCCAGCTCGTGCTCGGCCGCCAGGATGGCGTCGCGCCCCAAAGTGGTGTGCGTCTTCATGATGGCCATTTCATGCGGCTCGAAACGTCCCGGCTTGAGCAGGATATGGTCGGGAATGCCCACCTTGCCGATGTCGTGCAGCGGCGCCGTCTTGAACAGCAGTTCGATATTCTTGTCCGTCAAAAAATCGCGGAAACGCGGCAAGCCGCGCACCTTCTCGGCCAGCGCCTTCAGGTAGTGCGAAGTGCGGCGGATATGGTTGCCCGTCTCGCTGTCGCGCGTCTCGGCCAGCGAGGCCATGGCGTGGATGGTGACGTCCTGCAGCGCCGCCACTTCCTGCACGCGGCGCTCCACTTCCGTTTCCAGGTAATGATTCTGGTCGCGCAGGAAATCCTGCATCTGCTTCATCGCCAGCTGCGTCTTGATGCGCGCCAGCACGATGGGCGCCGAGATCGGCTTGGTGATGTAGTCGACGGCGCCCAGGGCCAGGCCCAGCTGCTCGTCCGCCACTTCGCTCATGGCGGTGACGAAAATCACGGGGATGCCGGCCGTGGCGGGATCGGCCTTCAGCGCTCGGCACACGTCGTAGCCGCTCATGCCCGGCATCATGATGTCGAGCAGGATCAGGTCAGGCTGGTCGCTGCCGGCGGCGATCTTCAGGGCGCGCTCGCCATTGACGGCGATCTTGGTGCGGTAGTCGTCTTCCAGCACCGCGCGCAGCAGGTCGATATTGTCTGGCGTGTCGTCGACCACCAGAATGGTTGGCTTGCTTGCCGGCGCTCTCATGCCCGTCCTTCGTTCTGCATCATTATCCTTCTCACAGTGTCAACTCCAGCGCATCGGCCACTTCGCCCAGCTGCGCCAGCGCACCTTCAAAATCGTATTGTCCCAGCATGCGCTTCAACTGACGCGCGTGTTCCGCCTGCCCCGCCGCGACCAGCACGGGGCCGATGCCGTCGAGGTGCTTGACGGCCTGCGCATCGTCCTGCTGCAGCAGCTGCGATAGTTCGCGCAAGCCCGCTTCCAGGTGCGCCCGGTCCACCGGCGCCACGTGCGCCACCGCCGCGCCGCCCGCCTCGGCCGCATGGCCGCGCGACTGCATGGCCAGCACGATCTTCGGCACCAGCTCGTCGAGCGCCAGGGTGCAGGCTGCCAGCGCCTGCGGCAAGCCGTCGTGCGAGCCCAGGCTGAGCAAGTGCTCGACCCGCGCGGCGCTGTCGGCCAGGCCGCCGGCGCCGATATTGCCGGCCAGGCCCTTCAGGGTATGCGCTTCGCGGATGGCCGTCTCAAGCTGGTTGTTCTCGATGGCGGCAACGATGCGCTGCATGGCGTCGAACTGGGTTTCCACAAAACGCTCCAGCAATTTTCGCATCAAAGCGGCATTGCCGCCCACGCGGCGCATGGCCTCCGCCATTTTCAGGCCGGCGATCACGGGCAGCTCCGCTTCCGGCTGCGCCACCACCGCCGCAACTTCCTGCGGCGTGGCCGGCGCGATCCAGCGCGCCAGGGTGCCGAACAGCTGCGCCACGTCGATCGGCTTGGCGATGAAATCGTTCATGCCGGCGTCCAGGCATTTTTCCTTGTCGCCCACCATGGCATTGGCCGTCATGGCGATCACGGGCAAGTTTGAATAACGGGGATCCTGGCGCAGCTTGCGCGTCGCCTGGTAGCCGTCCATCACCGGCATCTGGCAATCCATCAGCACGCCGTCATAGGCGTTTTCCGCGATCTTCGCCAGCGCGATGGCGCCATTGCCCGCGATGTCGACGCGGATGCCGGCGTCGTTGAGGATATGCTGCGCCACTTCCTGGTTCACTTCATTGTCCTCGACCAGCAGCAGCCAGGCGCCGCGCAGGGCGCGTTCGTCGTCGCGGTAGCTGCTCTGGCGCTGCGTCTTGCGGCTCTGCCCCGTCACGCCGCCAAACACGAACGCAATCTGGTCAAGCAGGGTCGAGGCGCTGATCGGCTTGTTCAGTACGCCGTCGAGCGGCAAGTCGCGCTGGCGCGCCGCCTCCAGCAGCGCTTCGCGATGAAAGGCCGTGACCATGATGCAGGCCGGCGTCGCATCGATGCCGGCGGCATCGGCGCGGATGCCGGCCAGGGCATCGAGGCCGTTCATGCCCGGCATTTTCCAGTCCATCAGCACCAGCCCGTACGGCCGCCCCTCGGCGCGCGCCTGCGCCACGGCGCCGATGGCCAGCGCGCCGCCAGACACGGCACGCGCCTCGAAGCCCAGCGCCGTCAGCATGCTGACGAAGATTTCACGCGCGCTGGGGTTGTCGTCGACCACCAGCACCCGCAAGCCATGGAATTGCTGTGGCAATAGCAAATTATCGCGCGGCACGGCGGCCAGGCCGAAGCGGGCCGTGAAGAAAAAGGTGCTGCCCACGCCCGCTTCGCTGACCAGGTCGATCTCGCCTTCCATCATTTCCACCAGCCGCTTGCTGATGGTCAGCCCCAGGCCCGTGCCACCATGGTGGCGCGTGGTGGAGGTGTCGGCCTGGGTAAATGCCTGGAACAATTTGCTGCGCTGGGGCGGCGTGAGGCCAATGCCCGTGTCGCGCACGTCCACGCGCAAGACAGCCGCATGTTCTTCCAGCTGCTGCAGGCGGATGGTGACGACGATCTCGCCCTTGTCCGTAAATTTGATCGCGTTGTTGGTCAGGTTGATCAGCACCTGGCCCAGGCGCAGCGGGTCGCCCTGCAAGGCGTTCGGCACGTCGGGGGCGATGTCGAACAGCAGTTCGAGCCCCTTGTCCTGCGCGCGCATCACGGACAGGTCGGCGATCTGCGCCAGCACGTCCTCGAGGAAGAAATCGACTTTTTCAAAGGCCATCTTGCCCGCCTCGATCTTCGAGAAATCGAGGATGTCGTCGATGATGGCCAGCAGGTTCTTCGACGCCGATTCCACCTTTTCCAGGTAGTTGCGCTGGGTCGACGTGAGTTCCGTCTGCAGCGCCAGGTGGGTCATGCCGATGATGCCGTTCATCGGCGTGCGGATTTCGTGAGACATATTGGCGAGGAAGTCCGACTTCATCTTGGTCGCATCCTCGGCCACTTCGACGGCGTGGCGCAGATCCTGCTCGACGGCCAGGCTGGTGCTCATGTCCTTGAGCGCCTGCAGCAATTCGCCCGTCTCGTCGCGCGACGTCACTTCGATGACGGAACTGAAGTCGCCATTGGCCACGCGCGTGGCGATCGCCACCGCCTCGCCCAGCGGACGCGTGATCGAGCGCGCCGACCACGCAAAGGCGAGACCCGTCAGCAAGGCCGCCAGGCCGATGCCGCCCATCAGCAGCAGCGAGGTGTCGATGTCGTTGCGTATCCTGGCTGCGCTGTCGCGGATCTGCTGCTGCTGCAAGTCGTCGAGCTGGCCCACGTACAGCAGCACTTTTTCCAGCACCGGCAAGGTCTGCGTCTGCACGGCCTGCTCGGCGCGGGCATGCTCGCCGCGTTCGACCAGTTCGAACATCGCCTTGAGCGACACATAGTAGTCGGCGCGCGCCAGGTGCATCTGTTCCAGCAGGCGCCGTTCCTCGGGCCGCGCATCGAGACCGTCGAGGATGCGCACCTGCTCGTCGATGCCCTGCTTGATCGCTTCCAGGCGCGCCTGGTTCGCCTGGCGCAGCGCCAGCTCGTGCTGGTTCGGCAGGTTGCCGATGCGCGTGGCCGCCTCGCGCGCCAGCCCGTGGATCTTGCTGGTGGCCTTGGCGGCGACCCAGTCGCGCTGCAGGATATCGTCCGTCTCGGCGCGGATGGCATAGATGCGGCTGCCAGACAGGACGATGACGACCAGCATCAGCACGATCAACATGGCATAACCGGCATTGATACGCACGCCGATACTGATATCCCTGAAGCGCATGACTTTCCTATAAGAAATTCTTGAAAATCGAAGTCTGAACGTATTCCCCTACAAAATGCAAGGTCTTTTGCAAAGGAAAAAGCACGCCGATGCGCTTATTTGACCGGCGTTGCTGCCGGGCGCGTCAAGGTGGCGATATGGGCTTGCAGACAGGCGGGGCACCAGCAGCCGATGGCGGCGCTGCCGGGCACGGGAACGGCCGGCGGCAGGGAAACGCACCAGCAGGGCTCCTTGGCGTCCGGGTCAAGCTGGCCGCACTGGAAGGCGGCGCCGCACAGGCTGCACTGGCTCATGGCTATGTTTGAAATGGCAAGTGTGTGTCATGCCGCGCCGGGAGGCGACGCAGATGTAACGGGCAGTAAAAGGGCTGGCTGGGGGACATATCGGGCCAGACTATAGGATCATCAGGGAAAATACAACAAGATCGCCCTATAATGCCTCCAGGATTTTCTTCTTCCCTGTAAAATCGCACAAATCTATTTTCCGGACTCGCCATGAATCAACTAGCTAACTTGAACCTGGACATGAATGACGACTTGACGGCGGTGTCGCCGCAGATCAAGGCGCAGATTCTGGCCGAGGCCCTCCCCTACATCCGCAATTTCCACGGCAAGACCATCGTCATCAAATACGGTGGCAACGCCATGACGGACGAACGCCTGAAGCACGGCTTCGCGCGCGACGTCATCCTGCTCAAGCTGGTCGGCATGAACCCCGTCGTGGTACACGGCGGCGGACCGCAGATCGACAACGCGCTGAAAAAAATCGGCAAGCAAGGCACCTTCGTGCAAGGCATGCGCATCACCGATGAAGAAACCATGGAAGTGGTGGAGTGGGTGCTGGGCGGCGAAGTGCAGCAGGATATCGTCATGCTGATCAACCATTACGGCGGCCAGGCCGTGGGCCTGACGGGCAAGGATGGCGGCTTGATCCGCGCGCGCAAGATGCAGATGCCGGACCGCGAACATCCGGGCGAATTCCTCGACATCGGTTTTGTGGGCGAGATCGACGCAATCAACCCGGCCGTCGTCAAGGCGCTGCAGGACGACGCTTTCATTCCCATCATTTCGCCGATCGGTTTCGGCCAGGATGGCCAGGCCTACAACATCAACGCCGATGTCGTGGCGGGCAAGATCGCGGAAATCCTGAAAGCGGAAAAGCTGATCATGATGACCAACATCGCCGGCGTCCAGGACAAGCAGGGCAACCTGGTGACCGACCTGTCGGCGCGCGAAATCGACGAGATGTTCGCCGATGGCACGATCTCGGGCGGCATGCTGCCGAAGATCTCGTCCGCGCTCGACGCCGCCAAGTCCGGCGTGAACACGGTGCACATCATCGACGGCCGCATCGAACACTCATTATTGCTGGAAGTGTTGACCGAGCAGGCTTTTGGTACTATGATCCGTTCGCACTAAAAAATAATTCGGCGCAATTCACCCAGCGCCGATTTTTTATGCCCTTGTAGCTCAGTGGTAGAGCACTCCCTTGGTAAGGGAGAGGCCACGTGTTCGATCCACGTCAAGGGCACCATCGACTTATCCCCATATCTGAAAAATGTCCATGGCTGCGTTGCCTCGCCTCGCCGTACATGCGTACTGTCTTCGGCTCGGCGCCTTGCCCTGAACACTTTTCATCTGCTCTGCTATCTGTCGCCCGCATCTCCTCCGCGTTTCAATACACCCGTTCCACCTTCAAGCCCTTCTGGCGCAACAGCTCCGGCACGCTTTTCGTTCCCACCAGGTGCAGCACGCCGATGGCGGCCAGGCTGGACTTTTCGCGCGCAAGCAACTTGGCGATGCCGTCGGCCAGGGCGGGGTTGCGGCCGTCCAGCAACACTTTTTGCACGAACTGCGCGGCGAACGAGGGGTCTGTGGCTGCTTTGGCGGCCAGCTTGTCGAAGGCGGCCGCGTCGGCCGTGCGCCAGGCGTTGGCGATGTCGCGTGCTTCCTGGCTTTGTTCCTGGTCTTCGATCGACGCCACGCCGTCTTCCAGGAAGCGGCACTGGTCGACCGGCGACATGGCGCCGAACAGCGCCATCTGGCCTTCCATCGATTCGAGTTCCAGCACGGGGATCTTGCGCGCCATGGCTTGCTGCGACAGGTAATTGTCGACGGCCAGGTCGGAGCGGTAACCAAGCGTGGAAAATTCGCCGATGGCCAGCACGCTGGCCAGCATCCACGGCTTCATCGGCGCCACCGCTTCGGGCGCAATGCCGTATTTTTGCAACAGCGGCGCCAGACGCGGCGCCAGGGTCTGGCGGCAGTCAGAAGGCACTTTGCTGCCCGGCGCCTCCATGCCGTATTTGAGCACGGCGCTGACGGCCTTGCGCGGATCGGCACCGGGATCGATCTCCAGCGCCAGCGCGCCGGCGCCGTCCAATGCCTGCGTCACGGTCGGCTCGAGCGGGTAAAAATCGGGCGCGCCGACATGGATGGTGCCGAACAGATACAGGGTGTGACTGGCGTCCTGCACCTTGAACAAGGCACCCCGGTTTTGCGCCACTGGCGGCGCTTCGGCCAAGGCCGCCTGCAACGGCAGCAAGAATAATCCGCAAAACATCACTATAATCTGGCGTCGCATGGTTTTCCTGATTGTTGAATTTTTCATCTTCTCTCGCTAGCAAAGACTCCTGTGCCTGTGTCCCATCTTAACCGCTCGTCGCCGGTCTGGCTGTTTGACCTCGACAACACGCTGCACAATGCCTCGCACGCCATCTTCCCCACCATCACGGCCAATATGAACACGTATATTGCCCGCGTACTGGGCGACGGCGTGACGCCGGCCGACGACGCCATCGTCAATGCGGCGCGCGCGGCCTACTGGCGCCGCTATGGCGCCACCTTGCTGGGCATGGTCAAGCACCACCAGGTGCAGGCCGCGCATTTTCTGCACGAGACGCATGCGTTCGACGATTTGCGCGCCATGATACGCGCCGAGCGGGGCCTGGGGGCTTTACTCAAACGCCTGCCTGGCCGTAAAATTTTACTCACCAACGCGCCGCTGCGCTATTCGAGCGACGTGATGCGCCACCTGGGCTTGCGCCGGCACTTTTCACACCACGTCGCCATCGAGGCGATGCATGTGCACCGCCAGCTGCGGCCCAAGCCATCGACCCTGATGCTGCGCAAACTGATGCGCAAGCACCACATCCGCCCCGGCCGCTGCATCCTGGTGGAAGACACCCTGGCCAACCTGAAGGGTGCGAAAAAACTGGGCCTGCGCACGGCCTGGATCACGCAATACCTGAAAATGGCCGATCCGATCGGCGTGGCGAAGTTGCCCAAGGCGTTAAATCGCCCCGCTTACGTCGATGTCAAAGTAAAATCTGTCCGGCATTTGGCACGCCGCCTTCACCGTCTGCGTTGAAGGGGATTCCTGGGCTTCCGGTTGACGCTGGAAGCCGCACCGCTAGCGGCGGTGACGGACCTCCCCATCAAGGCAGCATTTTTTTTAACGACAAGAGAAAATATGGCAAGCACACCGCCGGGCCAACGCAGGCTACAAATTCTTCAGGCCCTCGCCGCAATGCTGGAGCAGCCGAAAGGCGAAAAGATCACCACCGCCGCACTGGCGGCCAGACTGACCGTATCGGAAGCGGCCCTGTACCGCCATTTCGCCAGCAAGGCGCAAATGTTCGAAGGGCTGATCGAATTCATCGAGTCGAGCGTTTTCGGCCTGATCAACCAGATCGCGGAAAAGCACAGCGACGGCATGACGCAGACGCGCGACATCATCGGCATGCTGCTCAATTTCGCCATCAGCAATCCGGGCATGACGCGCGTGCTGATCGGCGATGCGCTGGTCAATGAGGACGAGCGCCTGCAAGTGCGCATGAACCAGTTCTACGACCGCGTGGAACTGGCGCTCAAGCAGGCCTTGCGCGTGGCGGCCGCCGAAGGCCATGGCAAGGAAAGCGAAGTGGCGGCGCGCGCCACCCTGATCGTCAGCTTCGTCATCGGGCGCTGGCACCGCTACGCCAAGAGCGGCTTCAAGATCAATCCATCCCAGGAAGCGGCGCTGCAAATCGCCATGCTGCTGGGGTAACTCACCGCCGCAGCTGTCCCCATGCATACCGACTGTTTCGCCCTGCTCGACGACGCCAGCACACCCGGCGCCGGTTCGCGCCTGTACACGGGCCTGGCGGCGGTCTTGCGCTGCACCGAGGGGCAACAGTGGCCGGCCCTGCTCGAAGGGCTGCAAGAGGCCTTGCAACGCGGCCAGCACGCCGTCAGCGTGTGCAGCTACGAACTGGGTGCGCACTTGCTGGCCATGCCGCCGCGCGCGGTCGGCCTTGACGCGCCGCCGCTGGCGCAAGTGCTCGTCTTTGAGCATTGCACGCAGCTGTCGCAGGACGACGTGGCGCAGTGGCTGGACGCGCGCGTCGACGCGGACGCCGCGCCGGCCGGCGTGGCCGATATCCGCGCGAACGTGGATCAAGCCGAATTTACGCGCGCACTGCACCGCATCCACGACTACATCGTGGCCGGCGACACCTATCAGGTCAACTACACGTATCGTTTGCGCTTCGACGCCTTCGGCTCGCCCCTGGCCCTGTATGCGCGGCTGCGCGCGCGCCAGCCCGTGCCCTACGGCGCGCTGGTAATGCTGCCCGATGGCGGCGCCCTGCTGTCGCTGTCGCCGGAGCTGTTCGTGCGCCATGCGCAGGGAGAATTGACGGCGCGTCCCATGAAAGGCACGGCGCCGGCCGCCCCTGCGGATCAAACGGCAGAAAACGCGCGCCGCGCCGCCGCCCTGGCCAGCGACCCAAAAAACCGCGCGGAAAACCTGATGATCGTCGACCTGCTGCGCAACGACATCGGCCGCATCGCCGCCACAGGCTCCGTCAAGGTGCCCGCCTTGTTCGAGGTGACGCGCTACAGCAGCGTGCTGCAAATGACCTCCACCGTGCAGGCGCGCCTGTGCGACGACGCCAGCCTGGCCGACATCTTCCAGGCCTTGTATCCGTGCGGCTCGATCACGGGCGCGCCGAAACGCCGCACCATGGAAATCATCGCCGAACTGGAAGGGGCGCCGCGCGGCATCTATACGGGCGCCATCGGCTGGTTCGATCCGCCAGCCGCCGGCGCTGCCCACGCGGTGGGCGACTTTTGCATGTCCGTGCCGATCCGCACCCTGGCCCTGCAGCCGGCTGGGCCTGGAGGTATCCGGCGCGGCGAGATGGGCGTGGGCGCCGGCATCGTCCTCGACAGCGATCCGCACGAGGAATTTGCGGAGTGCCAGCTCAAGGCCCGCTTCCTCACGGGCCTCACGAACGACTTCGAACTGTTCGAAACCCTGCACGCGAGCCGCGACCATGGCTGCCGCCAGCAGGAGCGCCACCTGGCGCGCCTGGCCGCCTCCAGCGCCTACTTCGGTTTTAGCTGGGATGCCGACGCTGCCCGCGCCGCGCTGCAGGCGGCTTGCGCGGCGCGCCCCGACGATGTCCCTTTTCGCCTGCGCCTGGCGCTGCGCCAGGACGGCCAGTTCACGACGCAAAGCGGCGCGCTCACCGCCTTGCCGGAAACGGTCAACGTCATGCTGGCGCCCGACACAACGATTGCCGACGACCTGTTCCTGCGCCACAAGTGCAGCGTGCGCGCGCGCTACGACTCTGCCTGGCGCGCGGCCGAGGCGCAAGGCGGCTTCGACATGCTGTTCTTTAACGAGCGTGGCGAGCTGACGGAGGGCGGGCGCAGCAATGTCTTCGTGCAGCTGGACGGCCGCTGGCACACGCCGCCCCTGTCCTGCGGCCTGCTGCCCGGCGTGCAGCGCGCGGCCATGCTGGCCGATCCCGCCTGGAATGCGCAGGAAACCATCATCACGCGCGCCATGCTGGCGCGGGCCGAAGCGATCGTCGTGTGCAATGCGCTGCGCGGGGTGATCCCCGCAAAGCTGGTTATTTGATATCCACCTGCATTTCATAGCCGCCATAGATCATCCGCTTGCCATCGAACGGCAGCTTGGCCGGGTCCATCATCTCGGCCAGGCGCGGGTCTTTCATGACCTTGTCGTTGATTTCATCGCGCTTGGCGCGCGACTCATACACGATCCATGAAAACACCACCACTTCGCCATCCTGCAAGTCCACCGCCTGCGGGAACGAGGTCAGCTTGCCCGGCTTGACATCGTCGCCCACGCATTCGCGAAATTCCAGCGCGCCGTACTCGCGCCAGACGGCGCCGCAGCTGCGCGACATGGCCAGGTAGGCATCGAGCTTGGCTTTCGGTACGGGCACGACAAATCCATCGACATACGCCATGATGTTCTCCTTTGTTGTGACAAACGCGAACAACCAGCTTAGGACAATGATGGCAAGACGACAAGCGCGGCATTAAAAAAAAGCAGGCGTTCAAGCCTGCTTGTGTGTCGGCAACTTACAGCGCCAGCGCTTTTTCCACCGCGCCAACGAGTTTCTTGTCGTCCGGCGTCACCTTGCTGGGGAAGCTTTCCACCACTTTGCCGTGGCGGTCGATCAGGTATTTATGGAAATTCCAGGCCGGGGTCTTGCCCGTCTGCTTGATCAGGTCCACGTACAGCGGGTTCGGCGCGGGGCCGGAGACGACCGACTTCGAAAACATGGGGAACTTCACGCCATAGGTGTTGTAGCAGAAATCGGCGATTTCCTTGCTGTTGCCCGGTTCCTGCTTGCCGAAATCGTTCGACGGAAAGCCCAGCACCACCAGGCCCTTGCTGCCGTACTTGGCGTACAGCGCCTCGAGCCCTTCATATTGATTGGTAAAACCGCAATAGCTGGCCGTATTCACCACCAGCACGACCTTGCCTGCGTACTGGCACAGGTTTTGCGGCGCCTCATCCTGCAAGCGGTTGAAGGTCTGCTTGAGGATGGCGGGGCAAGCGGCCGGCGCAGCGGCAGCTGTCGCGGTGTCGGCGGCATGGGCCGGCATGGCCAGGCTGGCGCCGGCGGCAAGGGTGGTGAGCGCAAACAGCTGGGCAAGAGTCTTGGACATGAAGGGCACCATGGTTGAACGGAAAAAAACCATTCTATGTCAAACGCCGCGCGCGCGTACAAGACGGACAACAACAGCGATTGCTTGAGCGACATCAACGACGGCGCAGTACTTTCCCAAAGCACAGTTTTTTTACCTATGCTCGGCCTTCCTGTCCCTTTCCCTGCCTTGTGGAGTCACCATGCCCTTCCCGCACCTGACCGCGCACCTGACCGCATTACCCACCGCCCTGCTGGCCGCCAGCCTGCTCATCCTGGCGCCAGGCGACGCGCACGCCGCCACGACGGCCAAAGCCGCCAAGCCCGCCGCGACCAAGGATGCGCCCGCCCTGCCCGCCTACCAGGCCGACCTGAGCCAGACAACGGTGTCCGGCCTGTCCTCGGGCGGCTTCATGGCGGCGCAGTTTGCCGTCGCCTACTCGGCCACGGTGGCCGGCGCCGGCATCATCGCGGGCGGCCCGTATTTCTGCTCCGGCCAGCCGGGCCGCTTCCCCTACATTCCCTACCTGACGAATGCCTTGAGCACCTGCATGAATCCCGGCAGCGCGCAGGTGGCGCCGCCTGTCGCCAGCGAATTGCTGCGCGCGGCGAACGATTTTGCGCGCGCAAATCTCATCGACGACACGGCCAACCTGAAACGCCAGCGCGTGTATCTGTTCAGCGGAACGAAAGACCAGACCGTGACGCGGCCGGTGGTGGAGCAGGTGGGGAAATTCTATCAACTGGCGGGCACGCCGGCGGTGCAGATCCGCTTCGTCGACACGCTGGGCGCGGGCCACGCCATCGTCACCGACAGCAATGCCGACAAGCCTTGCGCCGTGACGGAGTCGCCCTTCATCAACGACTGCGACTACACGCAGGCGCGCGACATCCTGCAGCACCTGTACCCGGACCTGCAACCGTCGGCGACCACCCTGACGGGCAAGCTGATCGCCTTCAACCAGCGCAGCTTCATCCAGAACGCCTACTCGAGCATGAACAATACGGGCTACGCCTACATCCCGAAAGCCTGCGACAGCGAGAGCTGCCGCGTGCACGTGGTGTTCCACGGCTGCCTGCAAACGACGCAGGCCATCGGCGACCGTTTCTATACCAGCACCGGCTACAACCAGGTGGCCGACGCCAACAAGATCATCGTGCTGTATCCGCAAGCAGAACCGAGCCCCGTCTACCCGTACAACCCGAAGGGCTGCTGGGATTTCTGGGGCTACACCAGCATCAATCCGATCGACCCGGATTTCTACCGCAAGAGCGGCACGCAGATGGAGGCGGTCAAGGGCATGCTGGGCCGCCTCGCCGCGCGCCGCGGCTCGCGTTAACCTGCCTTAGATCCCGCCCATGCAGATGTATTTGATAACGAGATAGTCCTCGATACCGTAGGTCGACCCTTCACGGCCCAGGCCCGATTGCTTGACGCCGCCGAAGGGGGCGATCTCGTTCGAGATCAGGCCCGTGTTGACGCCAACCATGCCCGTTTCCAGGCCTTCGGCCACTCTCCAGATGCGGCCGATGTCGCGCGAATAGAAGTAGGCGGCCAGGCCGAATTCCGTGTCGTTCGCCAGGGCGATCACTTCATCGTCCGTCTTGAAGCGGAACAGGGGCGCCAGCGGGCCGAAGGTTTCCTCGGTGGCCACGCGCATGTCGTTCGTCACGTCGGCGATGATGGTCGGCTCGAAGAAGCCATTGCCCAGCGCATGGCGCTTGCCGCCGGCCAGCAGGCGCCCGCCCTTGCCCAGCGCGTCGGCCACGTGTTCTTCCACCTTGGCGACGGCCTTGGCGTCGATCAGCGGACCTTGCGTGACGCCCGCCTCGATGCCATTGCCCACCTTCAGCTTGGCCACGGCCGCCACCAGCTTGTCGGCAAACGCGTCATACACGCTATCCTGCACGTACAGGCGGTTGGCGCACACGCAGGTCTGGCCCGCGTTGCGGTATTTCGAGGCGATGGCGCCTTCCACGGCCGCGTCCAGGTCGGCGTCGTCGAAGACGATGAACGGCGCATTGCCGCCCAGTTCCAGCGACAGTTTCTTGATCGTCGGCGCGCACTGCTCCGCCAGCAAGCGGCCCACCTGGGTCGAGCCCGTAAACGTCAGCTTGCGCACGATGGGGTTCGACGTCATTTCGCCGCCGATGTCTTTCGGCGCGCCCGTGACGATGCTGAACACGCCGGCAGGCACGCCCGCGCGCTCGGCCAGCACGGCCAGCGCCAGCGCGGAAAACGGTGTCGCTTCCGCCGGTTTCAAGACCATCGGACAGCCGGCGGCCAGGGCCGGGCCGACCTTGCGCGTGATCATCGCGGCCGGAAAATTCCACGGCGTGATGGCGGCGCACACGCCGATCGGCTCCTTGGTGATGACGAGGCGGCGATCCGGCCATGGCGATTGCAGGGTGTCGCCCGCGACGCGCTTGCCTTCTTCCGCAAACCACTCGATGAACGAGGCGCCGAACTGCACTTCGCCCTTCGCTTCCGGCAGGGGCTTGCCCTGCTCGGTGGTCATGATCAGCGCCAGGTCATCGGCGTTTTCCAGGATCAGGTCATGCCAGCGGCGCAGCACGGCCGCGCGTTCCTTGGCTGTCTTCTTGCGCCAGGCGGGCCAGGCGGCATTGGCCGCCTCGATGGCGCGGCGCGTCTCGGCTGCGCCCATCAGGGGCACCGTGCCGATATGCTCACCCGTGGCGGGATTGTTCACGTTAATCGTCTGGCCACCATCGGCATCGACCCAGGCTCCATTCACGTAAGCCTGGTGACGCAACAAGGTAGGATCTTTCAACTGCAGCATAAGAATCTCCGGTCTGGTTTGAATTATCGACGAGGGATACTATGCCACAGCGCGGCCGATTCCGCAGGCGCGGCGCGGAACTGGCTCAAGCTCTACTCGACCTTGAAAGACGACAGTTTCGGGTCCGGCGCCGGGTATTCCAGCTTCATGCCCTGCAGGGTTTCCAGCAACAGGGACGCGACCACGAGGTTGCGCTGCGTCTTGGAGTTCGATGGCACCACGTACCACGGCGCGTGGTCGGCATCCGTTTCGCGGATCGCCGTTTCATAGGCGCGCTGGTAGCCATCCCACTTCTTGCGCTGGGCGATATCGTTGGGGTCGAACTTCCACTGGCGGTCGGGATCGTCAAGCCGCTCCTGCAGCCGTCCCCGTTGCTCATCCTTCGAGATGTGCAGGAAGATTTTCAGGATGACGGTGCCCGTCTCGCTCAACATGCGTTCGAAATCGCGGATCTGCGCGTAGCGGCGCTGGCATTCGGCCTTGTCGATCATGTCCTGCACGCGCGTGATCAGCACATCCTCGTAATGGCTGCGGTTGAAGATGGCGATTTCGCCCTTCACGGGTACGTGCTGGTGCACGCGCCACAGGTAATCGTGCGCCAGTTCGATATCGGTGGGCCCCTTGAACGCGACGGCGCGGATGCCCATCGGGTTGATGTTGCTGAAGATGGCCTTGACCGTGCCATCCTTGCCCGACGTATCCATGCCCTGCAGAACCAGCAGCACCTTCTTTTTGTGCTGCGCATACAGCATGCTCTGGCATTCGGCGATCTGCGCCGTCAGCGCCACGGTTTCCTCGCGGTCCATGGCCTTGCACTGGGCCGGCGTCAGCTTCTTGTTCGCCGCCTTGGTGGCGGCGCCCAGCAGGCGCTTGCCGGCGAAGTCCTCGTCCAGCTCGAAGCCCTTGCCGGCGCGAAATTGCGTGCGCGCCTTCATGCCGCCACCGCCAGCTTGCGGTGCTCAATTTTTGTGCAGTGATCTATCACCACGTCCAGGCCCGCCGCCCGCGCCAGCTGCGCCGCCTGCTCGTTGACGATGTCGAGCTGCAGCCACAGGCAGCCGGCCTTGACGGCGATGGCTTCCTCGGCGATGGGCAGGATATCTTCTGACTTGCGGAAGCAGTCGACGATGTCGATGCGCGCCGGTGCGACGGCAGCCGCCGCCTCCGTCAGGGTGGCGTAGGCGCGCTGTCCCAGCACGTCGCGCCCGGCGAGGGCCGGATTGACGGGCAACACGCGGTAGCCATGGCGCAGCAGGTAGTCGGCCACTTCATGGCTGGCGCGTTCGGGCTTGTCGGACATGCCGACGATGGCGATGATGCGGCTGTCTTGCAGGATGCGGGCGATGTTGGACATATCTGGTCATAGTTGGGCGTGCGACATTGCCCGCCTAGCGTAGCAGATTCCCGTCCCGCCGGGAGCTAGCCAGAAGACTTAGCCTTGCGCACGGCCGCCATCTTCGCCACGAAAGCCTGCGCGCGCGCCGTCACGGCCGCGTAATCGCCCGTGGCGCCAGGGCCACTGAGGCTGCTGCCGATGCCCACGGCCACCGCGCCGCTGGCAAACCATTCATGCAGGTTCTCCACCGTCACGCCGCCCGTCGGCATCAATGGCGCTTGCGGCAGGGGTGCGCGCAGGGCCTTGATGTAGGCGGGGCCGAACATCTCGGCGGGGAAGACCTTGACGATGTCGGCGCCCGCCTGCAGGGCCGTGACGATCTCCGTCGGCGTCATCGCCCCCGGCATGGACAGCACCTGGTAGCGCTGGCACAGCGCGATGGTGTCCACGTTGACGCTGGGCGAAATGATGAACTGGGCGCCGGCCAGGATGGCGGCGCGCGCCGTCTCCGTATCGAGCACGGTGCCCGCGCCCAGCAGCACGTCATGGCCATGGCGTTCGCGCAAGGTGCGCAGCACGCCCAGGGTATCGGGCGTGGTGAACGCCACTTCCAGCGCCGTGACGCCGCCGGCGATGCACGCCTCGGCGATCCGCAGCGCCGCATCGGCCGTATCGGCGCGCACGATGCCGACCATGCCCCGTTCGAGGATGCCATTGAAAACCATGTGTTTTTGCATCTGCTCTCTCCTGTCAGGCCGGCAAGGCGCCAAAGCGCACTTCCGGCAAACCGCGCACGCCTACCTGGCGCGCATGAAACAATCCGCCGGCCAGCGGTTCGCTCGCCAGCTGGGCCGGGGTCAAGCTTTCCTGCGCCGTCGTGACGAACAATTCGTCGTAGTGCGGGCCGCCCAGGCTCACGCAGCTGGGCTGCGAGACGGGCAGGCTGATCTTGCGCTCGACGCTGCCGTCCGGCGCGAAGCGCAAGACCCTGCCCGCGCCCCACTGCGCGCTCCACAGGTAGTCATCCGCATCGATGGTGGCCCCATCGGCGGCGCCCGGTCCCGGATCGAGCACGGCAAACACGCGTACCCGGCTGGCATCGCCTCCCAGGTAATCGTCCCAGCGGTAGATGGCCTTTTTCATCGAGTCGCAGAAGTACATGGCCGTGCCATCGACGCTGAAGCAGATGCTGTTCGAGATGGCGATCTGCGGCAGCGGCAAGCGCTCCAGGGTCAAGTCCAGGTTGAGGCGGTAAAAGCTGCCGATGGCATCGCGGCATGGGCGTTCATCAAGCGTGCCGAAGACAAAGCGTCCCTGGCGGTCGCAGCGGCCATCGTTCAGGCGCGTCATGGGCAAGTCACCCTCCACCGTGTGCAAACGCGTGACGGCCCCGCTGCGCGCGTCAAACCAGGCCAGTCCGGAGGCCAGCCCCAGCAACAGCACCTCGTCGCTATTCGTCAGCGCGAAACACGCCAGGCGCTCGGGCATGGCCCAGCTCTGGCGCTCGCCCGTGGCCAGCACCAGCGCATGCAGCTGGCAGCCTTCGATATTCGTCCAGAAAACGCGGCCGCTGCGTTCGCACCAGCGCACGCCCTCGCCCAGGAAATTCTGCGCATCGACCAGTAATTGGGCCTGTGTCCCCATCATTTTTTTTCCTTCCCGTCAGTGAGATTCGCGCGGAACCGCCGAACCCCGGCAGCCGACGAGGAAGTCCAGGTCCGCGCCTTCGTCGGCCTGCGTCACGTGCTTGATGTACATCGACTGGTAGCCGCCCTTCATGGCCGGCGGCGGTGCGCTCCACTCGGCGCGCCGGCGCGCCAGCTCCGCTTCGTCGACGTCGAGGTGCAAACGGCGTCCCGCCACGTCCAGTTCGATCATGTCGCCATCGCGCACCAGGGCCAGCGGCCCGCCCACGGCCGCTTCCGGCGCCACGTGCAGCACCACCGTGCCGTAGGCCGTGCCGCTCATGCGCGCGTCCGAGATGCGCACCATGTCGCGCACGCCCTGCTCCAGCAGTTTTTTCGGCAGTCCCATATTGCCCACTTCGGCCATGCCCGGATAGCCCTGCGGGCCGCAATTTTGCAGCACCATCACGCAGCTGGCATCGATATCGAGCGCGGGATCGTCGACGCGCTTTTTGTAGTGCTCGATGCTGTTGAAGACGACGGCGCGGCCACGGTGCTGCATCAGCTCGGGCGAAGCGGCCGAAGGCTTGATGACGGCGCCGCGCGGGGCCAGGTTGCCATGCAGGACGGCGATGCCGCCCTCGTCCTTGAATGGCTGCGCCAGCGGCGTGATCACCTCGGGATTGAAATTTTCCGCTTCGGCCACGTTGACGGCCATGGTGGCGCCCGTGACGGTGAGCGCCTCGCCGTGCAATTTGCCCAGCAGGTCGCGGATGATCACGGGCAGGCCGCCCGCATAGTAAAAATCTTCCATCAAGTACTGGCCCGACGGCATCAGGTTCAGCAAGCAGGGAATGTCGCGGCCCAGGCGGTCCCAGTCGCCCAGGCGCATGTCCACGCCGATGCGCCCGGCAATGGCCAGCAGGTGGATCACGGCATTGGTCGAGCCGCCGATGGCGCCGTTGACCATGATGGCGTTTTCAAACGCTTCACGCGTGAGAATCTGCGACAGTTTCAGGTCTTCATGCACCATGTCGACGATGCGCCGGCCCGTCAGTTGCGCCTGCAGTTTGCGGCGCGCATCGACGGCGGGAATGGCCGCGTTGCCGGGCAAGGTCACGCCCAGCGCTTCGACCATGCTGGCCATGGTCGATGCCGTGCCCATCGTCATGCAGTGGCCGGCGGAACGCGACATGCACGATTCGGCCTGCTTGAATTCGGCTGACGTCATGCGCCCGGCGCGCACGTCCTCGGAAAACTTCCACACATCCGTGCCCGAGCCGATCGGCTTGCCCCGGTAATTCCCGTTCAGCATGGGGCCGCCCGACAGCACGATGGTGGGCAAGTCCACGCTGGCCGCGCCCATCAGCAGGGCCGGGGTGGTCTTGTCGCAGCCCGTCAGCAGCACCACGCCGTCGATCGGGTTGGCGCGGATCGATTCCTCGACGTCCATGCTGGCCAGGTTACGGAACAGCATGGCCGTCGGGCGCAGATTCGTCTCGCCCAGCGACATGACGGGAAATTCGACGGGAAAGCCGCCCGCCTCGAGCACGCCGCGCTTGACCATCTCGGCCAGGTCGCGGAAATGGCCATTGCAGGGCGTCAGCTCGGACCAGGTATTGCAGATGCCGATGACGGGACGGCCATCGAAGGCGTCGCTGGGATAGCCCTGGTTCTTCATCCAGCTGCGGTGAATAAAACTGTCCTTGTCGTCGCCACCAAACCACGATTGCGAACGCAAGGGACGCTTGTTCTTGTTGCTGCTCATACTGTCTCCTGCGGGGAAATCAAGCCGCGCGCGGCGGCGATCAGCAGCGCACCGTGACCGGCCAGATAGTCTTGCTGCTGGTCGTCGACGATGATGCGCTTGCCATAAAAAAATCCGTGTTCTTCGATCAGCAGACCGAGCGCCTGGCGCAGCATAGGTTTACCTGTAATGACGAGCGGGCTATCGGGCCGCATCTGGATGGCGGTGCTGTTGCGTAGCGCCAGCAGGTCGCCGCTGAGGACGGCGCCCATCAGGAAATTGGCCCGCTCATTGCATTCGATGGCGCTGAACTGGCCCAGGGTGCGCACGCTGAAGCAGGCGCGCGCCAGCCCCGTTTTTTGCGCCGCGGCCGCGCCGGCCAGCAGCATTTTCGGCACCAGGGTTTGCGCAAAACCGCCATCGACCGACTGCTTGATCAAGGTGTGCTGCGTGATCGCCTGCAGCAGCTCGCCCGCGATGGTGGTGCTGCAGCCGAGGATGCGGCGCTGTTCGTCAACACTGATCAGCTTGGTATGCGAGCCGGGCATGATCAGGGTCGCCGCGCCCCGCAACTGCAAGCGCTCGAGCAGCGCGACGACTTCCGTCTCTTCGCCGCGCATCATGTCCATCGCTTCGACGTTATGCAGGCCGACGGCGCCATGCTGGTTGCGCACGCCCGGAATCAGCCACAGGGGCTGCGCCAGCACGTCGGGCAGGTCCACCGCCTGCATGCCTTGCGCCAGCTGGGCCAGGCCGGCGGGCGCCGGCAGATGCGGCACTTCCCGCACGCCCATGGGCGAAGTGATCATGCCCGAGGCCACTGCCAGGTCCACGTCGGACGGCACGATGCCGGCGCTGGCCAGCACGCTGGCGATGGTGTCGCGCAGCGCCTGTTTCAGCGCGCCGTTATGGCCATCGATGGCCGTATTGCGCACGCCCGTTTCCAGCTGCGCCTGGGCGACGACGGCGCCTGCGCGCCACAGCAAGGTACGCGTATTGGTGGTGCCGGCATCGATGGTGAGTATGTTCATGGGCAGGTTCGCAGCGTCGGTCAGGACAAAAATGAATGAGGGAAAAACTACCTCATGGTAGAACTGCCCCGCATATCTGACCAATCACTTATTTGACATCATTGATACCGGTTCGGATATGTCAAACGCGTCAATATCCTGCACGCCCAATCGGTAGGCGAGGTTGAAGCGCCGCACCTGTCCCGGCTGCAATTGCACGCCCTGCGCCAGCAGGGAAAAACAGCGCGCATCGGAATACAAATGGCAACTGTCCTGCGTGCTGGAAAAACGCAGGACCCGGCCGGAAGCGGGATCGGCGACCCGCGCCGCCTCGCGCAGCTGGCCGCCGCCCGTCCAGTAAAAGTCATGCCGGAATCCCGGCAAGTGCACGAGCGCGGGCCAGGCCAGGCGCGAAGCGAGCGGCGCCGGCTGGCGGAAATCAAACGCGCTGCCCGCCACGTCGAGCGGCGCGCTGCACGCATGGCCACCGGGCCAGTAACGGTCGGCGGCCAGGCGCAGCACATGGTCGCCCACGGCGGCGCGGCCGCCCTGCAGATTGAACAGGGGCGCGGCCAGCGCAAAACGGGAAACCGTATCGGCCGTGGCGACGCAGTCGAGGTGCAGACTGCCATCCTCGTCAAGCCGGTAGGCCAGGCGCACGGACAGGCCGTCGTGCGCCAGGTGCAGCAGCAAGTGGCCGTCGTCCGGCGGTGCGCACTGCCAGACCGTGGACGAGCGCGCAGCAGGGGGGGCGGCGCCCAGCACATCGGCCAGGCGGCCATAGCGGTCGGGCGCCCACCAGGCCCGCACGCTGGCATCGTGCGCGTCGATGGCCACGCGCATGCCGCGCGCATTGCGCAGCAGATGCATCATGGCGCCTGCCCGGGGGCCGGCGGCGGCCGGCTGCGTTGCTGGAATTCGCGCGGCGTGCAACCGAGTTCGCGCTTGAAGACGGCATGCATGTACTGCACCGTGGTAAAGCCGCAACGCACGGCTACCTCAGCCACCTGCCCCGGCCCGCGCGCCAGCAGGGTCTTGGCCGCATCGAGCTTGAAATGCAGGATTTCATCGTGCACGCTGCGCCCCAGCTCGTGGCGGAAGTGCGCTTCCAGCGAGGAGCGCGACACGCCCACGTAATCGGCCACCTGCTCCGTCTTGATGCCCTGGCAGGCGTACTGGCGAATAAAATGGCGCGCCTGCATTACCTGCGGATGCTGGAAAGGCTGGTGGCGCGTGGAGGCAAGCACGTTCAGGCCGGCCGGCGGCACGAGGATGCGCGTGCCGGACAGGCGCGCGCCATTCAGCATCTGGTGCAGCAAGTGCGCCGCCGTGCGGCCCATTTCCTCCGTGCCCTGGATCACGGAACTCAATGGAATGCGCGTGAGCATGCGCGCCAGCGGGTCGTTGTCGATGCCGATCAGGGCCACCTGCTCCGGCACGGCGATCCCCGCATGCATGCACGCTTGCAGCAGCTGGCGCGCGCGCGCGTCGCTGACGGCGATGATGCCGACGGGTTTTTCCAGGCTGTTGAGCCAGGCGATCTGCTGCTCCACCGCTTCGTCCCACGACGGCGCGCTGGTGGCGACGCCCCGGTACACGTCGGCGCGCATGTGGTCGCGCTCCATCAGGGCGCAAAACGCCGTTTCGCGCTCCTGCGCCCAGCGGTTGACGTCGGCCTCGGGCAGGCTGAAGCAGGCGAAACGCGTCAAACCCGCTTCCACCAGGTGTTCATAGGCCAGCTTGACGATCTTGAAATTATCGGTCGCCACATACGGGATGCCGGCCGGGTAATCCTCGGCGCGCGCATACGAGCCGCCCACGGCCACCACGGGCAGGCGGCTGTGCGCCAGCGCTTCACAGACGGCGGGATCGTCGAAATCGGCGATGATGCCGTCGCCCTGCCAGCGCTCGATGCCGGGCAGGCGGCAGCGAAAATCCTCTTCCAGGAACAGGTCCCACGACACGCGCGTCGTGTTCAGGTAGGCGGCGATGCCCGCGATGATGTCGCGGTCGTAGATTTTATTCCCGTTAAACAGCAGCGCGATCCGGTGCGCGGTCGGCATCTTCATGGTGTCTCCTCCCGTGCCAGATCGTTTCACGGCTATCTACGCCCCGCTCGCGTGCTGACATCGACCCACACGGCGAGGGTGAGGATACTGCCTTTCACGATCATCTGCCAGTAGGTGTCCACGTCCAGCATGGACATGCCGTTATCGAGGCTGGCCATGACCAGCGCGCCGATCAGGGCGCCGTACACGGTGCCCGAGCCGCCGCGCATCGAGGTGCCGCCGATGAAGCAGGCGGCGATGGCATCGAGTTCGCTGAAGGTACCGGCCGAGGGCGAACCTGCCGCCAGGCGGCCCGTGTTGATCAGGCCAGCCAGCGCGCACATCAGGCCCATGATGCCAAAGATCCACAGCTTGACGGCTTTCACGTTGATGCCGGACAGACGCGTCGCTTCCATATTGCTGCCGACGGCGTAGATGCGGCGGCCGAACACGGTCTGGCTCGTGATGTAACTGAACAGTCCCAGCAGGGCCAGCAGCAACAGCACGGGCAGCGGGATACCTTCATAGCCGTTCAGGGTTTGCACGAAGGCATACAGCACGGCGCCAATGACGGCCAGGCGCAAGCCGTCGGCCCAGGGCGCCGTCTGCGGCAAGCCATGCTGGGCGCGGCTGGCGCGCGCGCGCCATGTCAAAAAGGCGGCCAGCAGGAACAGGCCGATGCCCAGCACGATGCCGGGCACCGCGGGCAGGTAGCCCTGCCCCAGGTAGACCATCGGCTCGGAGACGGGCGCGATCGTGATGCCGCCCGTGATGCCCAGCAGGATGCCACGGTAAGCGAGCATGCCGCCCAGGCCGACGATGAAGGACGGGATGCCCCGATACGCCGTCAGGTAGCCATTCAAGAGGCCGATCACCAGGCCGCAGCCGAGTACGGCCGCCAGGTTCAGCGCCAGCGGCCAGTGCTGCGTGACGTCCAGCACGGCGGCGATGCCGCCGAGCAGCCCCAGCAGGGAGCCGATCGACAGATCGATCTCGCCGGCGATAATCACCAGCACCATGCCGCAGGCGAGGATGCCGGTGACGGACATCTGGCGCAGCAGGTTAGACAGGTTGCGCGGCGTGAGGAAACTGCCCTCCGTCTTCCACGAAAAGAAGGCCCAGATCAGCGCCACGGCGATCAGCAGGGCCAGCATCTTGTATTGGGTGAACAGCTGTTTGATACTGTGCGGTTTCATGCTGCGGTTTCCTTGTTTGCGGTGTTGGCGGCGGGTGCGGGACGCTGGTCCAGCGCGGCCGCCAGCACGGTTTCCTGGCTCAGACCATCGTTGATAAAGTCGCCGCGCAGGCGGCCTTCGCCCATCACCAGCACGCGGTCGGACACGCCCAGCACTTCGGCCAGTTCCGACGAGACCATGATGATGGCCACGCCCCGGTCGGCCAGCGCCAGCATCAATTTGTAGATTTCATATTTGGCGCCCACATCGACGCCGCGCGTGGGCTCGTCGAGGATCAGCACGCGCGGGCGCGTCAGCAGCATCTTGGCCAGCACGGCCTTTTGCTGGTTGCCGCCCGACAGGCTCGTAATGGGCAGCGACGGGCTGGCCGCCTTCAGTTCCAGCTGCGCGATCTCGCTGCGCACGGCCGTCAATTCCGCCTCGCCATCGATGCGCGTGGCGCGCGCGAATTCTTCCAGCACGGCCAGGGTGATGTTCTGCCCCACGTCGAGGTCGGGCACGATGCCGTGGTGCTTGCGGTCTTCCGGCACCATGGCCAGGCCCATGACAATGGCCTTTTGCGGCGAGCGGGTATCGATCTTGCGGCCATCGAGCCACACTTCGGCCTGGCACGGCCCCTGGTAGGCGCCGAACAGGGCCGAGACGAGCTCCGTGCGCCCCGCCCCCACCAGGCCGGCGATGCCGAGGATCTCGCCCTTGCGCAGGGTGAACGACACATCGTCGACCCGCTTGCGCTGCGGGTTATCGGCATCGATGCACGTCACGTGGCGCGCCTCGAACAGCACTTCGCCGATGGGTGCCGGCTGCGCGCGTTGCGGATACAGCTGGCTCATTTCACGGCCCACCATCTGCGCGATGATGCTCTCGACGTTCATCTGCGCCATCGGCGTGGTGGCGATATGCTTGCCGTCGCGGATGACGACGATGGTGTCGCAGATGGCCGCCACTTCATCGAGCTTGTGCGAAATGTAGATGCAGGTGACGCCCTTGGCTTTCAGCGCGCGCAGGATATCGAGCAGCACGGCGATTTCCGATGCCGTCAGCGACGACGACGGCTCGTCGAGGATCAGCAGGCGCGCATTCTTGTTGAGCGCCTTGGCGATTTCCACCAGCTGCTGGTGGCCGCCGCCGTAATTCATCACGGGCTGCGCCACGTTCAGTTCGGGAATTTTCAGTTCGCGCAGCAACTCGTCGGCGCGCTTGTACATGGCCGCGTAATGCATGCGCCCGCCGGGCAGGGTCAGCTCGCGGCCCATGAAGATATTTTCGGCCACGGACAGCTGCGGCACCAGCATCAGTTCCTGGTGGATGATGATGATGCCCGCGTCTTCCGTGTCGCGGATCGATTGCGCGCGCAGAGGCTGGCCATCCCACAGGATCTCGCCATCCCAGGTGCCGTGCGGGTACACGCCGGACAGCACCTTCATCAGGGTCGACTTGCCGGCGCCATTCTCGCCGCACAAGCCGATGCACTCGCCGGCCCGCACCTGCAGGTCGATGCCGTCAAGCGCACGAACACCGCCAAACTGTTTGACGATGCCTTTCATTTCAAGCAGATAGTCGGACATGCTCACTCTCGTTGCGGATACGGGGGAAATGTCGGATTAGCGGCGCCCATGGC
>NZ_LNCE01000032.1:0-22523 GCF_001445815.1 Janthinobacterium sp. Ant5-2-1
CCCGCCCGGCCCCCCCGCCGTATCAGACAGACTTACTGAGGTAAATCAAATACAGCCATCGATTCGACATGCGAGGTATGCGGGAACATGTTGACCACGCCCGCCTTGCTCAGCACATAGCCCGCTTCCAGCGCCAGGATGCCGGCGTCGCGCGCCAGGGTCGATGGACTGCACGAGACGTAGACGATGCGTTTGGGCAGCAGGTCCGGGCGCACTTGCGACAGGCCGACCAGCGCCTGGCACAGAGCCATGGCGCCATCGCGTGGCGGGTCGACGAGGATGCGGTCGAACTTGCCCAGTGCGATCAGGTCGTCCGTCGTCACTTCGAACAGATTGCGTGTCGAGAACGAGGTTTTTTCCGCCAGGCCATTGGCCAAAGCGTTTTCCAGCGCCCTCTCCGTCAGGGTGGTGCTGCCTTCGATGCCGACCACTTCGCTGCCTTGCGTGGCCAGCGGCAAGGTGAAATTGCCCAGGCCGCAGAACAGGTCGGCCACGCGGTCCGTCGGCTGCACTTCCAGCAAACGCAGGGCTTTCGACACCAGCACGCGGTTGATGTGGTGGTTCACCTGGGTGAAATCGACGGGTTTGAACGGCATCTTGACGCCAAATTCCGGCAGCAGGTAATGCAATTGCTTGTCGAGCGGGTAGAACGGCACGGCCGTTTCCGGACCTTTCACCTGCAGCCACCATTGGACGCCGTATTCGTCGGCGAAGGATTTCAGTTTCGTTTCGTCGTCCGCCGTCAACGGCGCCATGATGCGCAAGACCATGGCGGTCACATCTTCGCCGACGGCCAGCTCGATCTGCGGCATCTGGTCGAAGATGGACAGCGAAGCAATCAATCCACGCAACGGCAGCAGCATGGCCGAGATGTGCGGCGGCAAGATTTCGCAGCTATCCATGTCGGCAACAAAGGCCGATTTCTTTTCATGGAAACCCACCAGCACGGCGTCTTTCTTCTTGACGTGGCGCACGGACAGGCGCGCGCGGTAGCGGTAGCCCCACGTCGGGCCATACATGGGGCGCATGATGCTTTGCGGACGCACCTTGCCGATATGCCACAAGTTATCTTCCAGCACGCGCTGCTTGATCGCCACCTGCGCCGACGGTTCCAGGTGCTGCATCGAGCAGCCGCCGCAATTGTCGAAATGCTTGCACTTGGGCGTCACGCGCATGGACGATTCGCGGTGCAGCGCCGTCATGCGGGCCATTTCCCAGTTCTTCTTTTTCTTGAACGTCACAAAGCTGACGCGCTCGCCCGGCAATGCGCCTTCGACAAACACGACCTTGCCCGGCGAGCCGTCTTCGTTCTCAATATGGCCAACGCCACGGGCGTCCATGTCGAGCGATTTGATTTCGATGATATTTTCTTGCATAGCGATCAATAGGTAAGAGTGGGCCAGGACGCAGGGCCGCGCTGGAACTTGAAAGAATGGGGGAAAGGTCAGGCGCCGCGAGCGGGGCGTATGATAGCAGATGCGGGCCCGCGACAGCCGGGCCAGGGGATTACAAAAGGGAATCTCTTACTACGCCGCGCGCCGCCATGGCCCGCTTCAGCTTGATCAGGGCTTCCTGCTGGATCTGGCGAACTCTCTCGCGCGTCACGCCCATTTCCTCGGCCAGGGTTTCCAGGGTGGCCGGGTCGTCGTTGTCAAGACCGAAACGGCGCATGATGACGACGCGCTGCTTGTCGGGCAGCTTGGTCAGCCAGTCGCGCACGAGCACCGTCATTTCATGGTGTTCCGCGCGCGCGTCGGGGCTGTCTTCGCTGGCGCCGGGCAACATGTCCATCAGCGACGATTGCGGGTCGTTGTCGAGCGGCGCGTCAAGCGAGGTGGCGTGCTCGGACAGGGCCAGGATATCCTGCACCTCTTCCACGGGACGGCCCACGAGGTGGGCGATATCTTCCGCGGTGGCATCCTTGCCGTCGTGGTGCTGGGCTTCCAGGTGGTATTTGCCGCGCAGGATTTGATTGAGTTCGCGCACCATGTGCACGGGCAGGCGCACCGTGCGCGCCTGGTTCATGATGGCGCGCTCGATGCTCTGGCGTATCCACCAGGTGGCGTAGGTCGAGAAACGGAAACCGCGCTCGGGCTCGAACTTGTCGATGGCCCGCATCAGGCCGATGTTGCCCTCCTCGATCATGTCGAGCAAGACCACGCCGCGGTTGATGTAATGCTTGGCGATCGACACGACGAGGCGCAAGTTGTGCTCGATCATGGTTTGCCGGGCTTCGAAATTGCCCTGCTTGGCAAGGGTGGCGTAATGCACCTCTTGCGGCGCCGTCAGCAGGGGCCGCGTGCCGATCTGGTTCAGGTAGTGCTGCGTGGTATCAGTCGACAATTCGGCCGCCAGCACTTTTTTCAGTTCATCGACACTTTCGACCAGCACGCTGACGCTGGCCACCTCGCCGCCCTCGCCCGCCTCGACGGCGTCAATGCCGTCGAGTTCGCCGGTATCGTCCGTCACGACTTCGTCTGCCCCGTCTTCCGGCAGTTCCGGGTCATCGTCCAGCTGGTCGTGCGGCGCGTGTGTCATTGCTTTACCTAACGGTTAGGCAGGAATTTCGAAGGGTCGACGGGCTTGCCCTGCTGGCGGATTTCAAAGTGCAGCTTCACGCGGTCGGCATCGGAATCGCCCATTTCCGCGATGGCCTGGCCTTTGTTGACGTTCTGCCCTTCCTTCACCAGGATGCTGCGGTTATGCGCATACGCCGACAATAAACTATTACTGTGCTTCACGATGACAAGATTACCATAACCACGGATTCCGCTCCCGGCATACATGACTTTTCCCGCGCCGGCAGCCACCACTTGCTGGCCCGCCTTGCCGGCGATATCGACGCCCTTGTTCTTGCCTTCGTCGAAAGTGCCGATGACCTTGCCTTCGGAAGGCCACATCCAGCTGATCTTCTCGTCGCCAGGCGCCGATGCGGCAGGGGCTGCCGCGGCGGCGGCCGGTGCGGCAGCGACGGCTGCTGCTGCGGGCGCTGCCGCAGGCTTGGCATCGCCGGTGCCGCCATCGGCGCGCAATTCGGCCAGGGTGGCGTCGGAATACGCGCGCTTCTCGCCGCGCGGCCCCGTTTTCTTCGGCACGACAGGCGCGGCCGGCTTGATTTCCGTCGACGGCGGCATGACGATGGCCGACGTTTGCGCGCCGCCCGTGTCGCCAGTCGGCGGCAGCACGCGCAGCACCTGGTCGACCTTGATGTCGTTCGGGTTGCTCAAGTCGTTCCAGGTCACCAGGTCGCGGTAATTCTGGCCGTGCTCGAGGGCGATACGCAGCAGGGTGTCGCCACGCTTGACCGTGTAATAGGCCGGGTCGCGGTCGCGCGGATCGCTGGCGGCGGCGGCGCTGGTCGATGGATGGCGCTCGACGACTGGCGCCTGCACGCCAGTGGTGCCGCAACCGGTTAACAGGGCGGCCAGCGCAAGGCTGCAGAGTAGTACATTGTTTTTCTTAATCATTCGCATGTATATTTAGGTCCTGCTTGCTAGCTGATCCGGGGATCATATGGTGCCCGGGCGCAAAGGCACGAAATGGCAATCTTCCAGGGTCTGGCTAGTCCATTCCATTTTCCCCACCCGGGTAATGAGTTGTAAGTGTTGCAATTTAGCCCCCACCGGCGCAACCAGACGCCCGCCGGGCGCCAGCTGTTCCAGCAGGGCTTGCGGGACTTCCAGGCCGGCTGCGGCAAGGATGATCCCGTCGAAGGGGGCCGCCTGCGGCAGGCCAAGCATACCATCTCCGTACTGCAAGCGCAGATTCGACACGCGCAGCGGGCGCAGATTGGCCTTCGCCAGCTCGTGCAAGGGCCGGATGCGCTCGATCGAATACACCTCTTTCGCCACCAGCGACAGCACCGCCGCCTGGTAGCCGCAACCGGTGCCGATTTCCAGCACCCGCTGCAGTTTGCCGCCCTGGCGCATCACTTCGATCATGCGCGCCACGATGTACGGCTGCGAAATGGTCTGGTGGTGGCCAATGGGCAAGGAGGCGTCGATATACGCCTGCGACGCCAGCGCCTCGTCCATGAACATGTGGCGCGGCACGGCTTGCATGGCGTCGAGCACCACCTGGTCCTTGACGCCCTGCTTCGCCACGCGGGCCACCATGGCCCGGCGCACGGCCTCCGAGACGAGCGGGTTTTGCCGCGGCGGCGACACGACGGGCGGTTGCGCCCGCTCATTGGCGATCGCTTGCGCGCGCGACGGCGCGATGGCCGTCTGCGCGCCATACGGCTGCGCCACGCCGCGCGCCGCGTTTTGCGCCGCATTCTGCGTGGCCGTCTGCGGCGTGGCGATCCGGGACTGGGCCAGCGACTGCCCCCCGCCCTGCCTGGCGGGCTTGCCGGCCAGCGAATCGAGGGAAAGGGGGAAGGTACGCGGCTTGTCAGTCATAGTGAGCGGTCATGCCAGGCCTTTTGCCAGCGCATCGAGTTGGGTGGTATGGGTCAGGTCGATCTGCAACGGCGTGATCGATACTTTTCCATGTTCAACGGCATGGAAGTCCGTGCCAGGACCGCCTTCCTTGGCCGCACCGGCGGGGCCGATCCAGAAAATTTCACGACCACGCGGGTCGAGCGCGCGGATCACGGGCTCGGCCGAGTGGCGCTTGCCCAGGCGCGTGGCCGCCATGCCTTGCAATTGCTCGTAAGGGATGGCCGGGATGTTCACGTTCAGCAGATACGGTTTTTGCAGGGCGTCAAACTGGCGCTCGACGATTTCCCTGGCCACGCGGGCAGCCGCGTCCAGATTGGCCCAGCCAAACTGCGACTGAGAAAAGGCGATGGCGGGAATGCCGAACAGATAGCCTTCCGTGGCAGCCGCGACGGTACCCGAATACAGGGTGTCGTCGCCCATGTTGGGGCCGTTGTTGATGCCGGACACCACTAGGTCGGGGCGCTCGATGAGCATGCCCGTCAGCGCCACGTGCACGCAGTCGGTGGGCGTGCCGTTGACAAAATAAAAGCCGTTGGCAGCCTTGTGCACGGACAAGGGCCGGTCCAGGGACAGCGAATTGGACGCGCCCGAACGGTTGCTGTCGGGCGCCACCACGACGATGTCGGCAATGGGTGCGAGCGCGTCGGCCAGGGCCGCCAGGCCGGGCGCCAGGTAACCGTCGTCGTTACTGATAAGAATTCTCATAACGAGATTTTACCTGAAGCAATGCCCACACTGCGCATACCGCACGCCGATCGGCAGCATTTTTTGTGCTGCCGCGCGCACATGGCGCGCAGTCTCAGCGCTGCTCGATGCGCGCTTCCGACAACGCCCCTTCCAGCGCCTGCACTTCATCCTCCTGCAAGGCCAGCAAGGCATTCAGGTCGCCTTGCAACTTGTACATTCTTTTCAGCTGCGCCATGCCGCGCCGGCGCAACTTGCCCGGCACGCCGGGGCGCAGCAGGCAAGATTTCAAATGTTCGGCCAGTTCGCCCGCCTGCGCATACTGTTCCCGCTCGATCATGCCTTGCAACATCGAGATCATGCTGGCCAGGGTGTCCGGCTCGGCCCCTTCGTGCCCGTTGGCGCGGCCGGCCAGGATGGTTTCCTGCAAATGCCGCGCGCCGTCGAGCACGCTGTCCGCATGCCCCGTGACGGGCGCGTTCAACAGCCGGTCGCTGCCGCTGAGGACGGCGTCTTCCAGCAGGCGCGCCGCCTCGCTGTCGCCCTGCTGCTGCAAGGTGCCTGCCAATTGCGTCTTGCTGTGCAAGGTATCGAGGTGGTCTTCGCCCAGCAGGCGCGCATGCACTTCCAGCACCTGTTCCTGCACGCTGCGCGCCGCATCGAGTTCACCGCGCCGCAGCAGCGCCTCGGCCAGCTTGCGCTGGCTCATCAGGGTTTCCGGATGGTCGAGCCCGCGCGTGCGCTCGCGCGCCGCCACCTGGTCTTCATGCAACTGGCGCGCGCCGGCCCAGTCGCCCTGCCCGGCCACGACGTCGGCCAGCAAGTCGCGCGTGGACAGGGTGGCCGCATGGTCGCTGCCCAGGCGCCGCTCCTGTACCTGCAGCACGGCGGCGAGCAGGCGCCGCGCACCCTCCAGGTCGCCTTCGCGCCCCAGCGCCTGCGCCAGGGCCAGCTTGCTGCGCAAGGTGTCGCCATGCTCGGCGCCAAACAGGCGCTCGCGCGCCGCCACCACCGTGCCCAGCACTTGCTGCGCCTGCGCCAGCCGGCCCATGCGCAGCAAGGTGGCGGCGCGGCCATCCATCGCATCGAGGGTCAGCGGATGTTCTCCACCCACCTGGCGCGCATAGGTGGCCAGCACCGTATCCTGCAGCAGCAGCGCCGCCGCCAGTTCACCCTGCTGCAACAGGGTTTGCGCCAGGCAGGCCCGTGCGGCCAGGGTGTCAGGATGCTCGCTGCCCAGCACGCGCTCGCGTACGTCGAGCACGTCTTCTTCCAAGAAACGGGCTTCATCGAGCTTGCCCAGCTGGCGCAGCAGGCGCGCCATGCCGCTCTTGCACGCCAGGCTGTCGGGATGCTCCTCGCCCAGCAGGCGCACGCGGATCTCGACACTCTGGCGAAAGGCGTCGAGCGCCTGCGTACTGCGCCCGTCCTTGCGGTACAGCTCGCCCAGGCGGGCCAGGTCGCGCGCCAGCGGCAGGGCCACGGCGCGGCCCGGTTCGGCCAGCAAGGCCTGGCGCGCTTCGCTGATTGCGCCCAGCAAGGCGATTTCACGGCTCGACTGCCACGGGAAGTAGCCGCCCGTCAGCCACTGCAAAAAAGCTTCGAAGGTGCGCGTGAGGGAAAAGCGGTCGCCGCCCTGGTCGATGCGCACGGCCAATTGCTCGCCATAGGCAAAGGTTTTCGTCTGCTGCAGCTGGACTTCGTCGAAATAGCTGTCGAGGGCGACCTGCGGCAAACCGTAAGAGGTGCGCAGCAGCCGTTCGAACATGGGCTGGAAGCCGGCGATGCCCTTGTGCGCGTCGCCGCGGCGCCACTCGGCGCGCTGCGCCCCATCGCCCATTTCTATGCGCGAAGGCAAGGGATACACGAGCAGCGGACGCTGTTCGTCTTCATGGCTGCGGCGGTATTCGATGGCCCGCGTGACGAGCGCGTCGACGCCTTCCAGGCTTTGCCGGTTCGGCGTGAAGACCACCACCAGCTTTTTCGGCAGCAAGGTGGTGCAGATGCCGGCGCTGTCCGTGCGCCCCGTGCGCGAATCGACGAGCACGTAGCGAAAATGCTGGGCCAGGGTATCGGCGAAGCAGCGGAACAGGGCCGGACACGTGTCGAACAGCTGATCCCAGCGCATCTGCGCCAGGCGCTCGCTGTAGCTGGCGTCGAAGCGCCCCGCGCGCATCAGGTACAGCGGACTGCCCTGGTCGACGCGCACCACGTACTGCTGCCAGTCGATGGCGTCGAGCACGCGCTGGGCCAGCGCCGCATCCTCGCGCCCAGTCCCCTGACCGCCGGCGCGCCCGCCCGCCGTTTCCAGGCTGATGCGTTCGAGCTGCTGGCGGCACGCTTCGAAAAACTCGAGCACGCCCGGTCGCTCCTCGTGCTGCTCGAAATAATGGTGCAGGCCCGGCGCTTCCATGTCCCAGTCCAGCATCAGCACGGGCACGCTGGCGTTTTCACGGCGCGCCAGCAGGACGGCGATATTCGACAGGGCCATGGTGCGGCCGGTGCCCCCCTTGTAGGAATAGAAGGTGACGACTTCGCCAGGGGCGCTCAAAGGCGGCAGGGAGAGGCGTTGGCATTCCATGACAGGACCTTTTACGTGATTAACGCGGAAAGTGGGGAGGCGGAATGGCGCGCCATTCCGGTGGAATATCGGGCAACACGAAACGGCTGCAATCGTGGCCGGGCGGTGTTGACCGCTTGAGCAAGTGGTAATGCGTGGCGATGCGCTGCACGATGCGTTCGATGTCGGGCAGGTATTGCGGATTCGATTTCAGGTCGCCGCTGGCCAGGGTATAGCCGGAAAAATCGACGTACAATCCCGACTCCGTGATTTGCGGCGGCAAGCCGTCCGGATGGCGCGTCATGATGATGGGAATGATCAGATGGCTGGGCAGTTCATACCAGGCGCGCCGCTCCTGCTCGATCAGCTGCATGGCGGCGAATTCGCGCCGCGTATAGCCGTGCGCTTCATATTTGGGCGTGTACAGCACGATCATGCAGACGCTCTGGCACATGGCGCGCGCCACGCGCAGGTCGATATCGTCGCCGCCGCCCAGTTGCTCGCTGTCGATGAACAGGACCTCCTCGCGGTCCAGGTGCGGCTCCAGATAGCACGCCAGCGCCTCGATCAGGTCATTCTTGAACTTGTTCATGAACGCATATTGGCCGTGTGCATAACTCAAGAAACAGCCGTAGCGGATCTCCATGGCATCCCCCTGTTCCCCGTGCGGCCCTGCCATCGCCGCGCCTTGATCCTGCAAGGCATGCGCTCACTGTAGACCGCTCAGCAACAGCCCTGTTTGCGCTGGCGCAAAGATGTGTCTGGCGTCCTGGACATGCGACACAATGCCAGAAACTGGCGCAATCAAACTGATTTCTGGCATGCCAGGCGCGCAAGCGGGCGCCGCGCGAAAAACGCTACTCGCTTGATAACAAAGGGAAATACGCCGGCGCGCGCATGGCGCCGGCTAGCGGAACTTAAGCGCCCTTGGCGGGCAGGCTGCGGAAGAACTCCACCACTTCGGCGGTATCGCGCGTGCGCTTGAACGGCGGCAGGCTTTGCCAGATGCGCTTGCCGTAGGGCTTGGAAATGAGGCGGGGGTCGCAGATCATCAGCACGCCCCGGTCGCCTTCGTCGCGGATCAGGCGGCCCGCGCCCTGCTTCAGGTTGATGATGGCTTCCGGCAGCGAATGGTGCATGAAACCATTCTTGCCCTGCTTTTCCATCACTTCGATGCGCGCGGCCAGCACGGGATCGTCGGGCGGCGCGAACGGCAGCTTGTCGATGATCACGAGGGACAAGGCATCGCCGCGCACGTCGACACCTTCCCAGAAGCTCTGACTACCGATCAGCACGCCATTGCCGGCCGCGCGGAACTGGTCGAGCAATTCCGTGCGGCCCTTTTCTCCCTGCACGAACAGGGGGAAGTTCAGGCCGCGCTGCTTGAATTCGTCGGCCAGGCGCTCGGCGGCCCGCTTGACGGCGCGCAAGGTGGTACACAGGAAGAAGGTGCGCCCGCCCGCCGCTTCGATGATGGGCAAGGCGCAGTCGATGACGGCGTCCGTGTAACCCAGCGAATTGGGCTGCGGCAGGTTTTGCGGCACGAACAGCAAGCCCTGCTGGCCATAGTCGAACGGACTCGGCCATGTATGCGACGGCTCGCCCGTCAAGCCCATCTGTTCGGAAAAATGCTTGAAGTCGTTTTTCACGGCCAGGGTGGCGGACGTGAAAATCCAGCTGCGCGGCGTGCCTTCGCGCTGGTTATTGAAAATTGGCGCGATCGACAATGGCGTTTTATGCAACTGCAAGGAGCTGGAAAACGCTTCCACCCAGAACACCGCCTCTTCGCCGGCCGCCACTTTCGCCTTCGGATCGAACTTCCAGCCGCTCAACTGCTGCGCCAGCTCGACGCCGCGCACCCGGCACTGTTCCAGCGTTTCCGCCCGTTCCGCCTGGGTTTCCAGCACGGCCACCATGCCGTCGAGCTCATCCTTGAGGGTGTCGAGCGCGGGGAAAAAGTCGCTCGACGGGGCGATCTGCGGCAAGGACAGGCGCACGATGTCCTGCGGGAACGTCAGACGCAGGTCGCGCGCCGCCTTTTCCACCACCGTCACCGTCTTGGCCCAGTCGATGCCGCGCGCATGCGCGAGGCCCTCGGCCAGCACGTCGCGGCACAGCTCGAGGATTTGCGAGGTCGACACCGTGTTACCGAAGAACAAGGTCGCCGTATCGGGAAGCTGGTGCGCCTCATCGAAGATGATGGTATTGGCCGACGGCAGCAATTCCGCCACACCCGTGTCCTTCAGGGCCACGTCGGCAAAGAACAGGTGATGGTTGACCACCACCACGTCGGCCTGCTGGGCTTCCTTGCGGGCCTTCATCACAAAGCAATCCTGGTAATACTGGCATTCGGCGCCCATGCAGGTGTCGCGCGTGGAGGTCACCAAATTCCAGATCATGGCGTTTTCCGGCACCTTGGTCAGCTCGGCCTTGTCGCCCGAGCTGGTCATCTTGATGAAGCGCGAGATTTCCCGCAAATGCCCGACGTCGTCGCGCGAGGTCATGCGACCGTTCTGCAGGGTGCGTTCCAGGTGGTAATGGCAGACGTAGTTCGAGCGGCCCTTGAGCAAGGCGACGGAAACGGGCGCCTGCAGCGCGGCGCGCACGGTGGGGATATCGCGCAGGAACAATTGATCCTGCAAGTTCTTTGTGCCGGTGGAAACAATGGTCTTGCCGCCCCACATCAGGGCCGGCACCAGATAGGCGAAGGTCTTGCCTGTGCCCGTGCCCGCCTCGGCGATCAGGGTCGTCTGGCTGTCGATGGCGCTGGCGATGGCTTTCGCCATTTCCGTTTGCGAACGGCGCGGCTTGTAGCTGCCCACGGCCGGACCGAGCGGGCCGCCGGCGCCAAACAGGCGCTCGATGTCGGCATCGTGCTTGCCAGGCGCCGCCTGCGGTTCGGCTGGCAGACTGGCTTGCAGATCGGCCGGCTGGCCATCTGGGTTTACTGGCAATGAATTGTGATCGGTCAAAATATACTTAGGTGAAGGCTGGACTGGACGCTACTGGCGCCCCTCAGGCGGGAACGTCGGGCACCAACTGCATTTTCAGCAAGGTGATGTGATCCTTCAATTGCAATTTGCGCTTTTTCAGGCGGCGCAGCTGCAGCTCGTCATGGTGGCCATCGAGTATCAGCAACTCGATGACGGCATCGAGGTCGCGGTGTTCCACGTTGAGTTCAATCAGGCGCCGCTCTATTTGCTGTGCATCGCTCATGTGTTGCGTTCCAGGCAGTGTTGGTAACAGTGTTGGGAAACCGGCGCGCGCAGCGTACGCAGGCAGCCATGGTGCGTAGTTTAACCTGCCGCGCGTCTTAGGGCACGCCATTTCCGGCGTGCCCCTGCGCGGCAGTGTTATTTGGCCGGCGGCACAGGCACGGCAGCGGCCGGCGTGCTGGCAGCGGCGGCCGCCGCCTTGGCAGCCTTGGCCTGCGCTTCGGCCTGGCGCTCGGCCAGACGTTGCGCCACCCGTTTCTGGCGCGCCACGGCGTCAGCCTGTTTTTTCGCATATTGCGCTTCGCGGGCCGCGCGCCGCGGCGCTTCGGCGGCATCGTTGGCGGCCTGTTTCGCCACCTTCGCCGCTTGCTCGGCCTCGCGCTCGGCAAGGCTCTTGCCTTGCGCCTTGGGCGACGCCGGCTCGGGCGTGACCACTTTCACGGGCTTGGGCACGGCCGCGGCCCGCTGTTCGGCGTCGAGGCGCGCACTTTCCTGCGTCCTGGCCAGGTCGATATCGCGCAGGCGCACGGACTCGGCACGCTTGAAGTAATTCGCTTCCGCGTCGACGGCGCGCAGGCGCACGAGGATCAGGCGGCGCTTTTCCTTGGCCTTGTCGAGGCAGTTATTCACGAAAAACTTGTCGTAGCACTCGAGTTCGCGCGCGGCAAACTCGTTTTCCGCCGCCTCGCGCTCGCTGGCCGACTGCTTCAGCTTGGCGTCCGCTTCTTCCACGGACAGGGTCGCGGGCACCTGCGGCGCGCCGACCTCATCCAATGCCGCCGCACCCTGGTGCGCGCAGGCGGACAACGCCAGGACCAGGCCCAGCGCCGCACCCAGCTTGTATAGTGTATTTGCCATCATGTTCATTATCCCTGCCTCAAACGATCGCGTCGGCCGCGCCGCGCTGTTCTTTTTCCATGTATTCGCGCGATTGCATCTCGATGATACGCGAAACGGTGCGGTGAAACTCGTTGGCCAGCATGCCGTTCGTGTACAGCTCGTCAGGCGGCACTTCGGCCGACATGATCAGCTTGACCTTCTGGTCGTAAAACACGTCGATCAGCCACGTGAAGCGGCGCGCCTCGGACGACTGCGCCGCCGACATGGCCGGTATGCCGGACAATATCACCGTATGGAAGCGGCTGGCGATTTCCAGGTAATCATTTTGCGAGCGGGGGCCGCCGCACAGGGTGGCGAAATCGAACCAGATGATGCCGCCGGCGCGGCGCAGGCAATGGATTTCGCGGCTCTCGATGCGGATGCGCGCGTCTTCATCGGCCGTCTCGGCGATGCGCGTGTAGGCGTCGCGCAAGGCCTTGTCGGTCTCCGCGCCCAGCGGCGTATAGTAACTTTCCACCTGCTCCAGCGCGCGGCCGCGGTAATCGACGCCAGCGTCGACGTTCATCACGTCGAGCTTGTCCTTGAGCAGCGCGATGGTCGGCAGCATGCGGTCGCGGTGCAGGCCGTCCGGATACAGCAGGTCCGGATCGTAATTCGACGTCATGATGAAGGACACGCCGTTGGCGAACAGGGCCGACAGCAGGTTGTACAGGATCATCGCGTCGGCGATGTCGGAGACGTGGAATTCATCGAAACAGATGAGGCGGTATTTCTTGGCGATGCGCTTGGCCACCTCGTCGAGCGGGTCGGCTACGCCTTTCAATTCATCGAGCTGCTGGTGCACGCCGCGCATGAATTCGTGGAAGTGCAATCGCGTCTTGCGCACCAGGGGCACGACGGAGTAAAAACTGTCCATCAGGAACGATTTGCCGCGCCCCACTCCCCCCCACATGTACACGCCTTTCGGCACGGCAGGACGGTTCAGCAGGCGCTTGAAGGTACTCGAGCGCTGGCCCTTGTAGGCCACCCACTCGTCATAGCACAGCTGCAGGCGGTCGACCGCGCGCCGCTGGGCGGCATCGGCCTTGAAATCACGCTTCTGCAGCGCGTGCTGGTAAAACTCTTCTACGTTCATGGGATTCGCTTTAACGCACAAGGGCGCCGGCGGAAAAAATCCGCGAGCGCCCCTGCAGGACTAACTACAATTAAAAGTTCAACGTACGCTTGTCAATCGCCAGTGCCGCTTCCTTGGTCGCTTCCGACAGGGACGGATGGGCGTGGCAGATGCGCGCGATGTCTTCGGCCGATGCCTTGAATTCCATCGCCACGACGGCTTCGGAAATCAGTTCGGAGGCCATCGGGCCGACGATGTGCACGCCGAGGATTTCATCGGTCGTCGCATCGGCCAGGAATTTCACCATGCCCGAGGTGTCGCCCAGCGCGCGCGCACGGCCGTTGGCCATGAACGGGAAGGTGCCGGCCTTGTAGGCGATGCCTTCGGCCTTCAGGGTTTGCTCGGTCTTGCCGACCCACGCGATTTCCGGCGAGGTGTAGATCACCCAGGGAATCGTGTTGAAGTTGGTGTGGCCATGCTGGCCGGCGATACGCTCGGCCACGGCAACGCCTTCTTCTTCGGCCTTGTGCGCCAGCATCGGGCCACGCACGACGTCGCCCACTGCCCAAACGTTCGGCAGGTTGGTCTTGCAGTCGCCGTCGACGGCGATGAAGCCGCGTTCGTCCAGCTGCAGGCCGACTTTATCGGCGCCCAGGCCGTTCGTGTTCGGCGTGCGGCCGATCGAGATGATCAGCTTGTCGAACACGGCTTTTTGCGCTTCGCCCTTGGCGTCCACGAATTCCACGGTGACGTCTTTCTTGCCTGGCGTGATCGCACCGATCTTGCAACCGAGGTTGATCTTCAAGCCTTGCTTGGTGAACAGCTTCGACGCTTCCTTGGCGATCTGCTCGTCGACGGCGCCCAGGAAGACCGGCAGGCCTTCCAGCACGGTGACGTCGGAACCCAGGCGGCGCCATACGCTGCCCATTTCCAGGCCGATCACGCCGGCACCGATGACGCCCAGCTTGGCTGGTACGGCGTCGATGGCCAGTGCGCCCGTGTTCGACAGGATCAGTTTCTCGTCGAATGGTGCGCCCGGCAGTTCGCGCGCGTTCGAACCCGTGGCGATGACCACATGCTTGGCCGTCAGGGTTTCGTTGGCTTCGCCCGTCACGCTGATGTCATACGTGCCGGCTGCGGCAGCGGCGAAAGCGGCGCGGCCGTGGAAGAAGGCGATCTTGTTCTTCTTGAACAGGTACAGGATGCCGTCGTTGTTTTGCTTGACGACGGTGTCTTTGCGCTTGAGCATCTGGCCCAGGTTCAGCTTCAGGCCGGCGACGTCGATGCCGTGCTCGGCGAAGCTGTGGCCCGCGTGTTCGAAATGCTCGGACGATTGCAGCAGCGCTTTCGACGGGATGCAGCCGACGTTGGTGCAGGTACCGCCAGGAGCGGCGCCGCCCTTGGCGTTCGACCACTCGTCGACGCAAGCGACGGAAAAGCCCAGCTGCGCTGCGCGGATGGCGGCGATGTAGCCGCCAGGGCCCGCACCGATGACAACTACGTCAAATTGTTTAGTACTCATGTTTTGTTATTCCAATCTCTTCGTCTGGTACGAAAATCCACAATAGAAGGTAAATCACCACGCCGAAGCCGAAGGTCAATGTAAACAGGACGAAGGCGAGGCGCCAGATCCACGCCTCCATGCCGGAAGCGCGACCCAGGCCGCCGCAGACGCCGCCGAGCCAGCGGTCGTTGCGCGAACGGCGCAGGCGGTTGAATTCCTGCACCAGGTCGTTCGCCGGACCGGCAGCCGCATCGGCGCCGGCGCCGGACGTGCTGTCCGGCTTGTCCAGGTTGATATTGCTCAGGAGCTTGGCTTTCGCTTGCGCGAATTCCGCGTCGCTCAAGGCGCCCGCCAGGTGCAACTCGTGCAGACGCTTGATTTCTTCAGAGATGTTCATAGGAATCCTCTTTCATTGAGATCAGCCAGCTGCGTCTTCTGGCAAGGGGTATCAGCTACATTGCCCCGGCGGCTACGCCGGGGGACTACAGTGCTTACAGGTCCAGCAGCAGGCGTGCAGGATCTTCCAGCGCTTCTTTCATCGCCACCAGGCCCAGGACGGCTTCGCGGCCATCAATGATGCGGTGGTCGTAGGACATGGCCAGGTAGTTCATCGGACGCACCACGATCTGGCCGTTTTCGACAACGGCGCGGTCTTTGGTCGCATGCACGCCCAGGATGGCCGATTGTGGCGGGTTGATGATCGGGGTCGACAGCATGGAGCCGAAGGTGCCGCCGTTCGAGATCGAGAACGTGCCGCCCGTCAGGTCGTCCAGGGTCAGCTTGCCTTCCTTGGCTTTCGCGCCGAATTCACCGATTTTTTTCTCGATGTCGGCGATCGACAGCTGGTCCGCGTTGCGGATGATAGGCACGACCAGGCCGCGCGGCGAACCGACCGCGATACCGATGTCGAAGTAGCCGTGGTAGACGATGTCGTTGCCGTCAACGGAAGCATTGATGATCGGGTACTTTTTCAGGGCGGCGACGGCGGCCTTGACGAAGAAGGACATGAAGCCCAGCTTGACGCCGTGCTCTTTCTCGAACTTGTCCTTGTACTTGTTGCGCAGGTCGATGACCGGCTGCATGTTCACTTCATTGAACGTGGTCAGGATGGCGTTCGTCGATTGCGATTGCAGCAGGCGCTCGGCGATACGTGCGCGCAGACGGCTCATCGGCACGCGCTCTTCAGGGCGGTCGCCCAGGTTGGCGGCCGACGGCGTGGCAACTTGTTGCAGCGCTGGCTTGGCAGCGGCTGGCGCCAGCGGCGCGACAGCTGGCTTGGCGGAAGCGGCCAGGGCGTCGCCCTTGGTCACGCGGCCATCTTTGCCGGAACCGGCGACGTCGCCAGCGGACAGGCCTTTTTCGGACAGGATCTTGGCAGCGGCAGGCATGGCGACATCGCCTTTGGTCGCAGCGGCTGGCGCCGAAGCGCTAGCGGTATCTTGGGCGGCGGCAGCCAGGGCTGGCGCAGGCACGGCCGACACTTCCATCGGGCTGACCTTGGCCGAGCCGTCGGTGTCGATGATGGCGATGACTTCGCCTGCGACGACGGTAGCGCCGTCAGCCTTGATGATTTGAACGATCACGCCAGCGGCAGGCGCTGGCAGTTCCAGCACCACTTTATCGGTTTCGATATCGATCATGTTTTCGTCGCGCGCAACTGGTTCGCCGACTTTCTTGTGCCATGCCAGCAGGGTCGCTTCTGCAACCGATTCCGACAACTGGGGAACTTTGACTTCGATTTGTGCCATGTAAAACTCCGTTTATTTTGTTATTGCGGCGCCGCCCCTGCGTAGCAAGGGCGGCGCTCCGTCATGATGTATGCAAGCAGGCGCCGTGCAATCGCATGGCGCCCTTATCCTGCCACTTACTTGGTCAGGATAAAACCCTTCAGCTTCGAGAATGCCGTTTCCAGCAGATCTTTTTGCTGGGCGTAGTGCTTGTCATAGTAACCGACAGCAGGCGACGCCGAAGCAGGACGGCCGGCGTAAGCCAGACGCTGACCCGATTCCAGGCCTTCGAAGATGTTGTGCTGGATCTGGAACCAGGCGCCCTGGTTTTGCGGCTCGTCCTGCGCCCAGACCACTTCGACCAGGTTCGGGAACTTCTTCAGTTCGGCAGCGAACGACTTGTGCGGGAACGGATACAGCTGTTCCAGGCGCACGATGGCCGTGTCGGTCTGGCCGCGGGTCTTGCGTGCGTTGACCAGGTCGTAATAGACCTTGCCCGAGCAGGCGACCACGCGCTTGACTTTCTTGGCGTCGATTTTGTCGTCGACTTCGCCGATGACGGTCTGGAAACCGCCCTTGGCCAGGTCGGTCAGCGGCGAACCGGCATCCTTGTTGCGCAACAACGACTTCGGCGTCAGGATGACCAGCGGCTTGCGGAACTGGCGCACCATCTGGCGGCGCAGCAAATGGAAGATCTGCGAAGCCGTCGTCGGCTGCACCACTTGCATGTTGTTGTCTGCGCACAGCTGCAGGAAACGCTCAGGACGGGCCGACGAGTGCTCAGGACCCTGGCCTTCGTAACCGTGCGGCAGCATCATGACCAGGCCCGAAGCGCGGCCCCACTTCACTTCGCCGGAGCTGATGAATTGGTCGATCACCACTTGCGCGCCGTTGGCGAAGTCGCCGAACTGGGCTTCCCAGATCGTCAGCGTGTTCGGTTCAGCGGTCGAGTAGCCGTATTCGAAGGCCAGTACGGCTTCTTCGGACAGCACCGAGTCGATGACGGTGAACGGCGCCTGGTTGTCCGACACGTTTTGCAGCGGAATGTAGGTACCTGCATCCCAACGCTCGCGGTTCTGGTCATGCAGCACGGCGTGGCGGTGCACGAAGGTGCCGCGGCCGGCGTCCTGGCCCGTCAGGCGGATGGCGTAGCCGGACGATACCAGCGATGCGTAGGCCAAGTGTTCGCCCATGCCCCAGTCCAGGTTCATTTCGCCACGGCCCATGGTGGCGCGGTCGCCCAGTACTTTTTCAACCAGCGAGTGGACCTTGAAGTCTTCCGGCACGGTGGTGATGCGGGTGGCCAGGCGTTTCAGTTCCGTCATCGGCACGGCGGTGTCGGCCGAATCGGTCCATTTCTTGTTCAGGAACGGCAGCCAGTCGACGGCGTACTTGTTCTTGAAGTTCGAGATGACAGGATCGACGGTATGCTTGCCGGCGTCCATGGCGTCGCGGAACGCGGCCACCATCTTGTCGCCGCCATCGGCAGGGATCACGCCTTGCGCCACCAGTTTGTCCGCGTACAGCTTGCGGGTGCCTGGATGCTGGCCGATCTTCTTGTACATCAGCGGCTGCGTCAGCGCCGGCGTATCTTGCTCGTTGTGGCCAAGCTTGCGGTAGCAGATGATGTCGAGGACGATGTCCTTCTTGAATTCCATGCGGTAGTCGAGCGCGATCTGCGTCGCCAGCACCACGGCTTCCGGATCATCGGCGTTGATGTGCAGGACCGGTGCTTCGATCATCTTGACGACGTCCGAGCAGTACAGGGTCGAGCGGGCATCGCGCGGATCCGAGGTGGTGAAACCGATCTGGTTGTTGATCACGATATGCACCGTGCCGCCGGTATGGTAGCCGCGGGTTTGCGCCAGATTCAGCGTTTCCATGACCACGCCCTGGCCGGCGAAAGCGGCATCGCCGTGCACCAGGATAGGCAGCACTTGCGCGCCCTGCGCGTCGCCGCGGCGGTCCATGCGGGCCTTGACGGAACCTTCGACCACAGGGTTGACGATTTCCAGGTGCGACGGGTTGAACGCCAGCGACAGGTGGACCGGGCCGCCTGCGGTGGAGATGTCCGACGAGAAGCCTTGATGGTATTTCACGTCGCCGGCAGGCAGGTCGTCGCCATGCTTGCCTTCGAATTCTTCGAACAGTTCCTGCGGCGCCTTGCCCAGGGTGTTCACCAGCACGTTCAGGCGGCCGCGGTGGGCCATGCCGATGACGATTTCCTGCACGCCTTTTTCGCCGGCGCGCTGGATGGTTTCATCCATCGAGGCGATGAAGGTTTCGCCGCCTTCCAGGGAGAAGCGCTTCTGGCCCACGTAGCGGGTGTGCAGATAGCGTTCCAGGCCTTCAGCCGCGGTCAGGCGGTCGAGGATGTGGATTTTTTTCTCTGGGGTGAAATTCGGGGTGGAGCGGATCGATTCCAGTTTCTCTTGCAGCCAGCGCTTTTCGGCCGGGTCGGAGATGTACATGAATTCGGCGCCGATCGAACGCGTGTAGGTATCGCGCAGATAGTTGAGCAGATCGCGCAGGGTAGCGGTCTCGGGGCCAAAATAGGTATTGCTGATGTTGAACACGGTGTCCATGTCAGCGTCGGTGAAACCGTAGAAGCTCGGCTCGAGCTCAGGGATCATCGGACGTTCCTGGCGTTGCAGCGGGTCCAGGTTGGCCCAGTGCGAACCGAGGTAGCGGTAAGCGGCGATCAATTGCGTGGCGGCGACGCGCTTGCGGCCCATTTCGGCATCGAAGGAAGCGGTCACTGTGCGGATCGGACCTGCTTTTGCGCGCTCGGCGAACGAGGCGACGACGGAGGCATGCGCCACGTCAGGCTTGTTGGTGCCATCGACGGCAGGCACGTGCTGCATTGCGTCGAAGTAGGAACGCCAGTTATCGGGTACCGAGCCTGGGTTGTTCAGATACGCCTCGTACAGGTCTTCCACGTACGGAGCATTCCCACCGAACAGGTAGGAGTTGGTCGTTAATTGCTGCATATATTGCTCACCTTTCTTCGCGCTTCGCGAGGAATTAGCGGGTTAATCTAACCTTCCGCGACACGGCCTGACCGGTTAGCGGATTGCACATCAAGTTGTGGGGAAGGGCTTTTTTATTGCACCAGCATTCTGCATACCGTCATTTAGAATAGCACGCGGTATTGTAACGCAACAACGGCTAGTTGAATTTTATTTGGCAAGCAAATGTAAGCTGTGTTGTTGATTTTCCCGGGCTTGCAAGCCTGTCACTGTTGTGCTTACGGCACATCGGCGGCCCTGCCGGCGTGCCGCTTGCGGCCAACTGGTCTGCCCGACAACGGCCCCGCCGCGATGGCTGCCAGCCACTCGGGATCGCCGGCAAACCACTCCACCAGGAAGTCGAGCATGGTGCGCAGCAGGGGCGACATGTGCTGGCGCGAGGTGTAGACGCCATAGATGCCCATGTCCTGCGGCTGGTACGCGGGCAGCAGCTCCACCAACTTCCCGCTGGCGATCAGCGGCGCGGCCGAAAAGCGCGGCTGCATGGCGATGCCCGCCCCCGCCACCGTGGCCACCAGCAGGACCAGCGACTCATTCGCCGACAGGCGGCCGCTGACGGGGACAGTGAGCGCTTCCCCGTCGTGCGTGAATTGCCACAGGCTCTTGCCGAAATACGTATAGGTCAGGCAGTTGTGCAGCGCCAGGTCTTGCGCCCGGCGCGGCGTGCCATGTGCGGCCAGGTACGATGGCGCGGCGCACACCACCGACGCGCAGCTGGCCAGCTGGCGCGCGATCAGGTTCGGCTCGAGCGCGTTGGTGATGCGGATCGCCAGGTCGATGCGCTGCTCCACCAGGTTGACGGCGCGGTTCTCCATCTGCAGGTCGACGGCGGCGCGCGGGTAGCGCCGCAGGTAAGCGGTTACTGCGCCAGCGAGCGCCGTCTGCGCCAGCGATTGCGAGCAGGTGATGCGCAGCAAGCCGTGCGGCGTGTCGAGGCCCTCGGGCGAGGTGACGGCCATGGCGCCGGCCACTTCCAGCATCTGGCGGCAGCGCGCCAAGGTGGTCTCGCCCGCATCCGTCAGGCTCAGACGGCGCGTGGTGCGATGCAACAGGCGCGCCTCCGCCCACTCTTCCATCTCGGCCAGATAGCGCGTCACCATGGCGCGCGACATGTCGAGCGCCTCGCTGGCGGCCACCATGCTGCCCCGCTCGGCGATGGCGACGAATACTTGTGCTGCGGTGATGCGGTCCATGCGGTACTCCCTTGATTCATCCGATCCATGCAACTAAGTATTGCAATCTACCCTATTTGTCGCGCCTGGTCGAAAGGATAATATGCGGGAGAGCATCCAATGCAGAAAGAATAATATGTTTGCACGCGCCGCCCGCCCCTCCCGCACCCTGGAAACCTTCCGCCTGGATGTGCTGGGCCGCGCACCGTCCACTTCGCTGCTGCTGAGCGGCTTGACGGACGCCATCCTCGTCAACACCCAGTTCCTGCGCGGCGACGCGGCGCAGTTAGCGCACACCATCGCCGCCAGCGGCAAGCGCCTGACCACCATCTATATCAGCGCGGCCGAACCGCAAGCCTATTTCGGCCTGGGCGTGCTGCAGCAAGCCTTTCCGCACGCCGACATCCTCGCCAGCGGCGCCACGGTCGAGGCGATCCGCAGCCAGGCCGGCGCCAGGGTCGCCCACTGGGGCGGCATCCTCAAGCACAATGCACCGCGCTGCATCGTCCTGCCGCAACCCTTTGAGGGCGACAGCCTGCCACTGGAAGGCCGGCACGTCGCCCTGCGCCACCTGGAAGCGGCGTTGAACTGAGGCCGTTCTGGCCGGCCCTACAACGCGGCCAGGAAGCGCTCATACGCTTGCGCGCTGCGCGCCAGCCGCTCGGCATAGCCCGTTTCCTTCGGCCCGTCTTCCGCGCCATAAAAGGCAAAGAAGCGGCGGTTGTCGGCGCCGATATACGCCAGGGTGACATCGAACGGCGCCAGCAGCTGCGCCAGGGTGACGTTCCACTTGCCTTCCGGCGTGAAGTCTTCCTGGCGGATGCCTGCCGTCACGGCCAGCGCCACTTTTCTTCCTTTAAAGGCATCGCCGCCCGTGCCATAGGCCCAGCCATACGCCAGCACCTCATCGAGCCACTGCTTGAGCAAGGGCGGGCAGTTGAACCAGTACACGGGGAACTGCAAGACCACATTGGCGTGCGCTTCCACCAGCGCCTGCTCGCGCGCCACGTCGATCTGTCCATCCGGATAAGCCTGGTGCACATTGTGGATGGTGTAGCGGTCGGGATACTGCGCCAGCTCCTGCAGCCAGCGCTTGTTGGCCACCGACGTGTCGATGGAGGGATGGAAGACGATAACAAGGGTTTTCAACATGCTGTTTTTCCTGAAAATGGATGGATACACCGGCCCGCATGCACAGAAAAGCAGGCAAGCCGGTACCCTGCCCCGCGGCGCTTTATTGCACCGCCAGAAGCAAAAAAAAGCATAACCATGGCGAGTACTTTATACAAGTACGCACATTTACTGCTCATACCATACAAAAAGTAAGTTACTTAGCTGTAGAAAAGCGCCTTGCCATGCATATCAGGATCAGGATCAGGCTGGCTGGTGCCGTTCGCCCCACTCGCACAGGGTGTGGAGCACGGGGATCAGCGAGGCGCCCTTGCTTGAGAGCGAATATTCCACCTTGGGCGGCACTTGCGGATATTCCTTGCGGACGATCAGCGCGTCCGCTTCCAGCTCCTTCAGCACGACGCTGAGGGTCTTGAAGGCGATGCCGCCGAGATGGCGCTTGAGTTCGTTATGCCGCAGCACGGTGTTTGCCGCCAGCGCGTACAGGATCAGCATCTTGTATTTGCCGCCAATCAGCGACAAGGTATAGCCAAATGCCGTATCGGCCAGGGCCACGCCGCTGGGGGCGCAGGTTTCTTCATTCATCGCGTTGTGCTTCCTGTTGATCCAGGGTCCGAGCATAACAGCCCGGCATAAAAAAACGGGCCGAAGCCCGTTTTTTTGTTTGCTCGATACCGCTCTGGATTAACGCTTGTCCAGTGGCAGTACTTCACGCGTGGTCGAACCGACGAACAGCTGGCGCGGACGGCCGATTTTTTGCTCTGGGTCGGCGATCATTTCGTTCCACTGGGCGATCCAGCCGATCGTACGGGCCATAGCGAAGATACCGGTGAACAGCGACACGGGGATGCCCAGCGCCGATTGCACGATGCCCGAGTAGAAGTCGACGTTCGGGTACAGCTTGCGCGACACGAAGTACTCGTCGTTCAGTGCAATCTTTTCCAGTTCCATCGCCAGCTTGAACAGCGGGTCGTCTTGCAGACCCAGTTCTTGCAGCACTTCGTAGCAGGTTTCACGCATCAGCTTGGCGCGTGGATCGAAGTTCTTGTACACGCGGTGGCCAAAGCCCATCAGCTTGACGCCGGAGTTCTTGTCCTTGACTTGC